>JAJDDU010000349.1 GCA_029260155.1 Phycisphaerae bacterium
CGTCGAGACGAAGGTCGACTGCCTGCCGCCTGATGGGGAATACATCCACACTTCGGGTTGCACACCGATTTTCGATTCACCGATTCCTGGGCTCGGCGCTCAGGTGGGCAACCTTGTGGTGGCCCGCCACTTCACGTATCCCGACTGTTGTCTGGATACTGAATGCGTCCCGGAATTGCCGCCGGAGCAGTGCGATGCGCTGGGTGGCACGTTGGTACCCGAGTGCCTGGGCGACAACAACGGCAATGGCATGGACGATGCCTGCGAGCCTGAGTGTGGCCCGACGCCGAACGGTGACACGTGTCAGCCGGTCGACTGCTCGGTAACGACGGACGAGTGTACGCCGATCAAGGTTGTCTGCACGCCGGGCGCCGGTTGTCGCGTGGTGGATTGCGAGTGTCGCGATCCGGAAGGCTGCCACATCGAGCTGCCAAGCGTCACCGCGCCGCCGATCTGCGTGGGCTTCTGCCCGCCGGGTGAGATCTGTGAGCTGCTTGAGACCGACACGAACGGCGACAACATCCCGGACACCTTCTCCTGCGAGTGTAGGCCAGAGCAGACCCCACAGTGCGACGAGTGTGGTCCGGGTGCGCACTGGATCCACAGTCCTCCGTGCCCGCCGGGTGGTGTTGGCCAGGATGTGGTTCCATCTGGTGCGACCATCGGCATCGATACGAACTTCGACTGCATCGCCGACACCAGCATTCGGCTGGGCGGTCCCGTGACCATTCGCAAGCGCGGTCCGCTGGACGACTCGGCACACTTCCCGGGCACCACCGCGGTCGACGGTCACGACGATGTGGTCGATACCGAGATCATTGCCATGACCTTGACCGGTGGTGGTGTCACGCTGACCGCCGGTGCGGGCAACGGCTTGCTGCCGCTGCAACCGTCGTTGGGAACGGTCGTGGAACAGCCGGGCGATCCGCTGCTGGCGGACAGCTTCTTCGACGTGTTTGTCGAGGTTCGCAACGCGGCGGGCTTCGTGGGCTACAACCACGCGCCGCTGCGCGTCGAGTCCAAGATCGATTGCCTGCCGCCCAACGGGGATTACATCCATACGTCGGGCTGCACGCCGATCTATGACACGCCGCTGCCTGGGGCAACGCAAGTCGGAAACTTGGTGGTGGCCCGCCACTTCACCTACCCGGCCTGTTGCATCGGCGGGACGTGCGTCCCAGACGTACCGGCGGCGGAGTGCCTGATCGAGAACGGCACGCCCGTCCCCGACTGCTTGGGCGACAACAACGGCAACGACATCGACGATGCCTGCGAACCCGAGTGTGGACCGACGCCGACCGGTGAACATTGTGAGGATGTGGTCTGTCCGATCGACGGCGACCGTTGCGTGCCGACGAAGGTGATGTGCGGCCCCGGTGATGGCTGTCGCGTGGTGGAATGCGAATGTCGCAGTCCCAACCTCTGCCATGTCGATCTTGATCCGCCGTCGTCTCCGTTCTGCACGGGTGGTTGTCCGCAAGGCGGTGTGTGTGTGGAGCACGTGGAGAAACTGCCCACCGACGAGACGATCCACGAGTGCTTCTGCGAGCAGCCCGCCGAGGCGTGCTGTCTGCCTGGCGGGGCCTGCGGAGACATGCCGCGAGAGCAGTGTATCGAGATGGGCGGCTCGCCGCTCGGTCCGAACACCGAATGTCTGCCGCCTGAACCGTGCTGTATGGTCGGCGACGTCGTGTCAACGTGCATCGAAACCGACCCACGCTGCTGCGAAGCCGCCGGCGGAGTCCCGCAAGGACCGGATGGCACCTGCACACAACGACAAGCCTGCTGCCTGCCTGGGGGCATCTGCCTTGAGGCCGACCCGCTGTGCTGCGATGAGATGGGCGGCACGCCGCAAGGGGCCAACACCCATTGCGACAGCACCGGCTGCCCACCGCCGCCGCACATTGTGCATGCGGAGGGCCAACCGGGTCAGACCCAACCTTGCTCGGGATACACTGATCCCAAGGTTGACAGCAACAACGGCCAGCAAGTGAATCTCGGCCTGCGGAAGATCGTGCTCGTGTTCAACGAACCGGTCTTCGCGTTGGGCGGTGGCCCGCTGACGGCCGCGAGTTTCGTGCTCACAGAGACCGGAGGCGCTGCGCCGCCGGTGGTCGTAGCCGTTGATGCGTCGGCCAATCCGTTGATTGTCCTGGAGTTCAACCGGCATATCACGGTGCAGGAGTGGACCACCACCCGTGCCATCGTGCAGAACGCAGCCGGCATCCAGATCAAGAATCTCGGCAATCTCGGCAACGTGAACGAGCCTGATCGTCACGATGTCGGATACATGCCGTGTGACGTCGATCAGACCGGCGATTGCGGCCCGTTCGATTTGTTGAAGTACAGGCAGTACGTTAACAACATTGCGACGCCCGGCTGCGGCGTCCTCCTGGACTACGTAGACATCAACCGGAACAACAGCTCCGATCCCTTCGACCTGCTGACTTTCAGGCAGATGGTCAATGGCGTCAGCCCGCCGACGACGCAGTCGTGGAATGGAGTGTCCATGAACAATCCGAGGCCGTAAGCGCCGGCGGAAAACGTGATCACCTAACGGCAGCCGGGGCGCCAGCGCGCCCGGCTGCCTTTTTCTTGTCATTAAACAGCAGAGGATAGCGACCACAACGACGACGACCGCGTTTCTTGCGCTGCGTGGGATCAACAGGGTGTGACCATTTTCATCGGCACGGGGGAACAATTCGCGCCGCGCTTTTTGGCGCGACGGGGCGTCTCGTGGGATGTTACGGGCGTGGGTAGGTTCGTCCGTAACTTGAGCAAGAGGCTCTCTGATGGATCACGAGGTGGAACCGGACAACGGCGAGGCCCTCATGGCCCTCGCCGCCTTCGTTCGGTTGACCGGCGAGCGGTGTGGCGATAGTAGTACGTTGCGGCTTTGTGGGATATGGTCGACGTGTCGATGCGCTGGTGTCGCCCGCGATCCCGTACCCACAGTGCCAGTTGCAGGCCGGAAACTGATGTCAAGAAACCCAAGAGTGAGGAACGAGAAAGTGAATCTACGAATCGTGTCTTTGAGGAGCCTCCTATCGATTACCGTTGTCTCCGCCATCCTGCTGGCCGGCGGTGTGGCGTGTGATTTTCCGTTCACCATCAGCGTGCCCGGTATCGGGGACATCGGAATCGACGGCGACGATTCGAACACCAACGACAATAGTGCCGATGACGGCTTGAACGACAACGACAACGGCGCCGATGGCAGCTTGAACGACAACGAATCCGATGATCAAGTTGCGGACGACGACGGTCACGACGACGGCGATGACGACGGCGACGACGGTGACGACGACGGCGACGACGGCGACGACGGTGACGACGACGGCGACGACGGCGACGACGGTGACGACGACGGCGACGACGGCGATGACGACGGCGACGACGACGGCGATGACGGCGATGATGGCAACGGTGACGACGACGGAACGGACGAGGGATTGCTCACCGGCGATGTGGACCTCGGGGGCAAGCTTTTTGCGACGAGCTGTGCAGCCTGCCACGGCGACGACGCCACGGGGGTGGTCGGCCCGAACATCCAGGGTGAGGACTTCGACAACATCTACGATAACGTCATTTCGGCGCACGAAAACCACGCCACATTTGATGTGACCGACCAGGAGATTGCCGACATTGAGGCGTTTCTCGCGACTTTCTAACGGTAGTCGTAAAGGAAGACGCATAGCCGCCGGCGAGCGTGAAGACGGGACGGCCAAAGGCTGCCAGGCGGCGAGCCGCGTGGCAGTCGTCGTGGTCGTCACTAGCGGCCTGTTCGCCGGCTGTACGGCGCCGGCGCCAGAACCGGTAACACCGTCTGGCGGCGTAACGACGACCATCGCGCTTGAACCCGTCGCCGACGGATTCGTCGCACCCGTCGCGCTGGAGATCCCGGACGACGCCAGTGGCAGGCGCTTCGTTGTCGACCAGATCGGGCTCGTTAGGATTATCCGCGTGAGCGGGGAACTCGCCCCGACGCCGTTTCTCGATCTGCGCGATCGCGTTGTTTCGCTATCGCCTTCGTATGACGAGCGCGGCTTGCTCGGACTGGCATTTCACCCGGACTACGCCGTCAACGGTCGGGTGTACGTCTACTACACCGCGTCTTCGGGCACCGAGTTTAGCGCGGAGAATCGCGTCTCGGAGTTTCGCGTCTCCAGCAGTGATCCTGACCTCGCCGACCTCGATTCCGAGCGCGTTCTACTCGCCATGGGCTCGCCGCAGTCGAATCACAATGGCGGGCAACTCGCCTTCGGGCCGGACGGATATCTCTACATCGGCACCGGTGATGGCGGGGCGGGCAATGACGTCGGGCTCGGGCATACGGCCGGTCTGGGCAACGGGCAGGACAAGTCGTCTCTCCTCGGGAAGATTCTGCGTATCGATGTCGACGACGGCGACCCATACGGTGTGCCGGCGGACAACCCGTTGGTCGGCGATCCTGAAGCCGCCGCTGAAGTTTACGCCCTCGGGTTACGCAATCCGTGGCGGTTCTCGTTCGATTCGGGCGGGGCGCGGCGATTGTTCGTTGGGGACGTCGGACAGAACCTCTTCGAGGAGGTGAACATCGTTCAATCGAACGGGAATTACGGGTGGAATGCAAGGGAGGGAGCGCACTGTTTCGATTCTGGTGATGCCAACCCACCGTCCGCAGAGTGCCGGACGGTGGACGCTGCCGACCGGCCGCTGGTCGACCCGATCATCGAATACGGCCATCGAAGCACGCAGGGGCGCCCAAGCGGCATCAGCGTCATCGGCGGGTATGTCTATCGCGGCGATTCGATACCTGCGCTGAGCGGTCAGTACATCTTCGGCGACTGGAGCACCGGGTTCATAATCGGTGATGGTTCGCTGTTGGCGGCGGAAGAAGACGGAACAGGCCAATGGGCGCTGCGGGAACTCAAGGTCGCCGACACATCAACCGGCCGTATCGGTCGGTTCGTTCTCGCGTTCGGTCGGGACGGCGACGGCGAGTTGTACCTGCTCACCTCCCAACGCACCGGCCCCTCCGGAACGACGGGACAAGTACACAAGATCACCGCTACCGACTCCACAAACTGATTTCGTCGCCTTCAGCCGGGGTTTCGGACAAGACGTTTTTCGGCTTTGTGGATGACAGCCCCCGCGAAGGGGCGGTATAATCCGCGACGGTGGCGAGGTCAACATTCCAGCCGGAGGCGAACGCGTTACGCGGGCGCGTCGTCAATCGGTAAAGGAGGCTCGATGCGGTCCATTGCGGTCATCAATCAAAAAGGCGGCGTCGGCAAGACGACTACCACGGCCAACCTCGCGGCGGCACTCGCAACGGAGGGGCTCAAGGTTCTGGCCATCGACTTCGATCCGCAATCGCATCTGACCATCAATCTCGGCGCAGCGCCTCGGTCCGAGGACGGAGGCATCTACGGCGTGATGACCGACGCCCTTCCCATCGATGAGGCCATGCTCAAAGTACGCAAGAACCTCTGGCTTTTGCCCTCCCACATCGACTTGGCCGCCGCAGAGACGGAGCTGGTCAGCGTGGTCGGGCGCGAAGTCATCCTCCGCGACGCCATCGAAGCCATGCGACAGAAAATCGACTACGTACTCATCGACTGCCCTCCATCCCTCGGGATCCTTACGATCAACGCGCTGTCGGCGGTGAAGGAGGTCTTCATACCCCTTCAGCCGCACTTCCTCGCGTTGCAGGGCTTGGGTAGGCTATTGGACGACACCATCCGCCTGGTGGCCAAGCGCATCAACCCGGACCTGTCCGTGACAGCGGTCGTTCTCACGATGTACGAGGGCGGCACGCGACTCGCCAACGAAGTGGTCGACGACGTCAAGGCGTTCCTCGAAGCCTCACGCGGTACGGATTGCCCCTGGGCTAGCGCCAGAGTCTTCGACGCGGTGATCAGGCGAAATGTCAAGCTGGCTGAGGCGCCGAGTCATGGCCTGTCGATCTTCGACTACGCACCGCGCTGCAACGGGGCATTGGACTACGCCCGCCTTGCAGCCGAGGTGTTGGGCAAGGTGGAATCCGCGCAGCCCGCGGCGGCGAAAACCGCCGCCAAAGGTGCGCCCACCGACAAGACCATCAAGATGTCCGACGTCGTAGCGACGCCCGCGACCCCTCCCTCGGATGTGGCCAACATTGTCTGAGGCTTCGTTGTTCAATCGTTTGCGTTCGGGACAGGTCATGGCGTTGTGGCTTTGCTATTGGGTCGCGCTGTTCGCCGTCATGCACACCCCACGCGAGCACATACCGAAGATCCACGTTTCCAATCTGGACAAGGGCGCCCATGTCACCGGGTACTTGTTATTGGCCCTATTGGGTGGCGCTTACGCGCAGCGAACGCGGCGGCAGATCACTTTTTCGTGGTGTGCGTCATGGGTTCTCGCGTATGGCCTCTACGCGGCCTTCGACGAGTTGACTCAGCCATTCTTCAACCGCAGTGCAGGCGTATTCGATTGGCTTGCGGATATCTTGGGCGTGGGCATCGCGTTGACGGTGGTGTATCTCGACTCCCGCGTTGATACCATCAAGGACGCGGCATGACCAAGTCCGAATGGGATCGCGTCCACACGCCAGACGCCCTTCACGAACGTCGCGAACGCGTCTTCGTCATTTTCGCCGGCACATTCCTTGCATCGATGGCCATGTTGAACGTCATCGGCATCACACGTTTCATTCACATCGGTCCGCTCGCGCTCGCCGTCGGCGTGTTACCCTACCCGCTGACGTTTCTATGTACCGACTTCATCAGCGAATTCTACGGCCGGCGACGTGCCAATTTCGTCGTCACCGTCGGGTTGTTCATCAATGGCCTCGTGTTCCTCGTCATGTGGCTCGGAGACAATCTCCCAGCCACGGGAATCCAACCCGATTGGCAGACGCTCACGTTCGCAGATCCCATCCATATGCCCGACGGCGAGGTTCTCGAAGGGCGCGTGGAGTTGTTTCACATCCTCTACGCATGCATGCGCGGATCGGTCCTCGCCTCGATGGTCGCTTACATGGCCGCACAGTTCTGCGACGTGTTTCTTTTTCATTTCTGGAAGCGACTCACCCGTGGCAAGCACCTCTGGCTTCGCAACAACGCCTCGACCATGGTCAGCCAGCTCGTCGACGCGACCGCCGTCATCGCCATCACGTTCGGGACAACGTACCTCGCCGGCGAACTCTCCCTGACCGACTTGCTGAGACTCATCCGCGACAACTACCTCTTCAAGGTCGCCGTCGCCGCCGCGGACACCGTCCCGTTCTACATAGGATTCTACTTCCTCCGCGGGTACTTGCGCATCGACCCAACGCGCGAACATCCCTAGCGTTCACCGTCGACCCCGTTGCAACACACAAGCGAACTCGGTATACAACTAACTCTTCGCGACACGCTAACACAAGGAGGGCGACGTGCCCGATAGGTTCAACAAACTCAAGAACGCCGACTTCGCCGCCGGAACGAAAAACCCAACGTCCTGGCGATGGTCCGCCGATACGGAATCCGCCTGCTGGTCCTTTGCTGATGGCCACAACGCCCGCAACGTTGTGCTGACCAACACCCAACCCGGCGCCGAGGTCTACTTCAGCCAACGCGTCCGCTGCAAGGCCGAGCACTGGTATCGCATCGAAGCTGTCATCACGGCTCTTTGCCATGGCAAGGATGATGCAAGCGGAGCGGCCTTGTACATCGTACCACGACGCGCCGACGGCACAGACGCCGCCCCGATCCAACTCGCCGAAGTGTCACGCACGCTCGGGCCTACCACCCTGCGAGGTTTTCACGAGACCGCTCCGGGCGTGAAGTCCCTCGATCTCTGCATCGGGTTCTTCGGTGCGACGGGCGAACTCACCCTGCACTCCGCGTTGGTCATCCCCAACATCGAGCCCGAAGTTACTTCCAACGCGATGGCCTTACCCCCTCCGCCGTACGCCTATCCCGCGCCGCGCAAGGTTCGACGCGTTTGCGTATGCGACGATACCGCCCAAGACCGGCCGCTCGTCGCGCAGCTCCGAAAGCGCTTCGGTCGCGGAAGCGTCGAACAGTTCCGAAGATCAGCCACGCAACCAAAAGAGCTCAAGAGCGACGCGCTGATCATCGCCGGCGACAAACCACCGGCCGGGATCCGATCGCTCAAGGCATTGGAGAGTCTCGCAAGCCGGCAAGTCGTGATCGTCTCCCTCGACGCATTCATCAAAATCGCAGACTGCGGATTGACCGCGCGAACCATCGAACAGCCGGACGATCCCATCTGGGCAAAGGTGGTCTTCGCCAACTTCATCACCAGCGGGTTCGCGTTGCACGACATCGCTCCCTGGGCGTCGACGACGGACGACGCCCGCGTTTTTCGCCAGCGGCACATTCGCAAGAGCGCCGCGCTGAACAAACTCGTCAAGCAAGGTGGCTATGACACGGTCCTCGTTTCCGAGACCGACGCCGAACCGACCTCAGGCCACCCCATCTGCCTACACAAACCGATCGACGGTGGCGGGATCATCGTGTTCGACTGCGATTCCGTTGAGACCATTCCCACGACGTGCGCCGAACCCAACATTCCCGCCTTCGTGCTGCTGAACATGCTCGGCGCCGACCAAGTCGCGTCCGGCCGATTCACTGAACCGACCCAATCGGAAAGAAAGTGGATCCAGACCGTCCAGGAACTTGGCCTCCGCCTGCCCAGTGTTAGCGTCGCCGGAAAGGACCGGCATGACCTGCTCCTCGAAGTCGGCGCCGGCGACTCCCATCACGACCTCTCCGTCCCCGAACGCCCGATGATCCTGATTCGCACGGGTCTGCGCGGGGATGATTTCGCGGGCATGTACGGCTGCTTGGAGTACATTAAGAACCTGGTTCGCAGGCCGCCGCACGACACTCCGTACGCCCGGCGGTTGTTACGCGGTTTGCGTTTGGCTTGGATCCCGCTGTGCGCACCCTTCCAGCCCACGGGTTGGG
>JAJDDU010000350.1 GCA_029260155.1 Phycisphaerae bacterium
CAGGCCCACTGCCTTGCCAAGGAACGAGTTTCGATGACTGCCAACGCTCGATTGTGCCCCCCAAACTGAGCGCCTACGTTTTGTCGCCCGCCGATGCCCGGACCATCGCCACAATCCCCGCCCGCACCGCATCCGGCAGCCTCGCCCACGCTGCAACTACCGCCTCAAGTTCGGGGTCGTTTTCGTCGCAAGTGCGGGGGTTACTGCGTAGGTCGGTTTCTGCGTCGTCGTAAACCGTTGTCGTTTCGGGGGTTGTGGAATCGGCCCGTCGACTCATAATCGATTGGTCGTAGGTTCGAATCCTACCGGGCCCATTACGACGACGCGCCTCGTTCGCATCGCTGTCCTCGCGTTTTGAGACACAAACCAGATCCGGCTGCAACCCTGGGAGCTCAGCCCAGGTGTCGGGTCAACTTCCGATGTCGACGCCGAGGATACGCACGATGTCCGTCCGAGACAGCGTGCCCGCGCCGGGATGCGAGTTTTCCTTTAGCACGTTGCCCTGCTCGTCGAGGAAGCGATCAAGCTGTTGCACGTCGACGAAAACGCGCGACGCTCCGGACGCAGGGATCGTCCGCACGAGCGCCGGCTGACGCGGATCGGACACGCGAATCACGTGGACCCCGGCAGCGCCGGCAACCAAGGCATAATCATCAACGCCCGGCGGTGTCATGTGACTTGCGACGTTGACGTCCAGCACACCGCCGTCCAGGTCTGTCATCGCACTTATCTCCTTGATGTCGTCCGGCGCGGTGATGTCAAGAACATGCATTCCGGCCGAACCTGCGGCGACGTAGAGGTAGTCGTGCTCGCGTGACGGAGTGTCTCCTTCGGCGGCCAACCAGCGCGTGTAGGTGTCCAATCCCACGGCGCCCGGCAGCTCGACGCCGCCAGCCAGAGTCGGCGCGGAGAAATCGGGCAACAGGTCCACGACACGCACGCCGAAGTCGGGATCGGCGACGTACGCCCGCGCGGCAAAGTCAGAGCCCGCTTGCTGGTGGGCGTAGAGTGTCACATCAGCAGCATTTATGTCCGCGAGTTCACCGACGATTCTCGGCGCGGTGTGATCGGAGATATCAACGATCACCAATCCCGCCTCGCCGGCGGCGACGAACAAGTGAATGCCCCAGGGGACTGCCCGCAACGCTGTCGGGATCGACACTGCCCCGACCTCGGTGGCCGCGGTTGGGTTCTGGTTGTCGTAGATATTGACGCCAACACCTTCCACGACAACGTATAGGTATCTGGCTGCCCGACTGACGTCGATGGCATCGATATCGGCGAGCGTGGCGGCAGGTCCATCGGGTATTCCGGCCGTCATGTCGAAGATCGACAACCCCGAGCTTCCCGAGGCGACATAGAGATAATCCGCCGCGCCGGATATGACGTTCGGGAACGTCGCCAGTGCGACAGGTGCTCCAGCTGTCAGCGTTTTCACCAGTGTCGGATTCGTTGGATCAGTATTGCGGTCGAAGACCCGGACGCCATCGGCGGCGGTTGCGTAGGCATAATCACGAGCGACCGAGTAGTTGCCGGAACCAAGGCCAAGCGATGGAGGCGAACGGTGACACTCGGCGCACGTGCGCACCTCACCCCGACCGCGGTTCGTGTGCGGATTCACCGGGTTCAGCGCCAGGCCCGACACGCCGTTGACTGTCTCGGGCATGACGAAATCGAGCTTGGTATTGCCTTCCGTGTCCGTGACGTCGGCGATCGGCTGACACCCGACGATGTAGGGCGACATCTTGCCCTGCGCGTTCATGCCCATCGAGAAGTGCTTGAGCGATACGAAGACCTTGTTGTTTGTGCTGGCTTTGCCGACTTCCTCGTTACGGGTGATCAGATTGGTGCCCATCTGCTGTTCGTCGCGCGTGAAGTGGCAGCCGAAGCAATTGGGCGTCCACGAGGCGTGACACGCGTAACATTCCAGGCCTCCCTCGTCTTTCAGATGGTGGTCGTTCATGGCGGCGGCGGCCTTGGCGTTGAAGCTGATCGACTCGGGGTTGATGATGTCCTTCAACTGCGGCAAGGGGTGGGCAACTCCTGTCACCTTCGATGTGAGCACGACCTCTCCGTCCTCTCGGCGCTCGATATGGGTCAGCGCCTTGCCGTCCCGGTCGATGAATTGTCCGCCCTCGGTCGGAGTTCCGTGGCAGGTACGACATTCGATCTTGGTCGCCTGGTCCATGTGGCCGTAGATATTTCCGTCGCCCATAACACCGGCTTGCGTGTGACAGTCGATGCACTCGACGCCGCGTTCGCCGTGGATGTCCTCGGGGTTCGTCACACTATCGGCGTAGTGGTAATTCCCGTTGAACTTGACGTCGGTTGTGCCCGCCACACCCGGACCGGACGGCAGTTGCGGCGGCATTTGAGAGCGGCCTGTAAAGCTCAGTCCGATGCGGGCGCCACGGTGGTGACAGTGGATACACTGCTGCTTGGGGATTTTCCGCGTGATGCCGTGTACCAGCGGGTGCCCTTGTTCGTTGTGGTCGATGGACGCGTCGGCGCTCGTCGACCTTCCGTCGTTCGCGTAGATCATGTGGCACGCTGCGCAGCCGTCCGCCCGATAGGTTCCGTCGGCTCCTTCAGCACCGCGATACCCCTTGCCTCGCGACCAGAGGTGACACCTGGCGCATACTTGTCCGGGCACGGCGCGATAGTGCGTGGCAAACTCCGACTGATCCAGCGACGGATCGTACTCGATGAGGTCGATCAATTCCGCTACCGCGCCGGCCTCGGTCGGCACTTCGCCGTCCTCGTCGCGAACGGCGAAGTTGCCATATACCGGCGTCTTGCTGTCGCTAACTCCGTTTTGATACAGACCGCCGGCGTAGTGTCCGGCGCCGGTGGCCATCAAGCTTTTGAGGACCCAGTCGATGTGCGGCTCGTGGCACACACCGCACGTATCGCGTACCACGCGGAGATTCGAGGGATTCACAAACTTCTGATAGGGAAGATCGTAGTCCAGGGGCGCGGTCGTTTTGTCCATGATGATCGGCAGCGTCGGCTGGACGTGGGCTTGTTCCATCTTATCTGTAGAGAAATCCCCGCCGTGGCAGTCGGTGCAGTCGATCACTTCCGTCGCGTGGATGTCTTCGATGTTCCCGTGACATTCGAGACAACCTGGGGCAGCTTTGGTGAAGACGCGCGACGAAGCGTTGTCATTGCCATTCTCGTTGCCCGTTGGTGGAATGACTGGACATCCAGCAAGCGAGATAGTCATGCACGCGGTTGCCGCTCGCAGGAGTACCGACATCCGATTCCGTGTGTGGGCAGTATTCGACATGGACTAGACCTCCCAAAATGCAGACCGCGCCCTAATGCTCGTTCGTCGCCGCGCCTACAGCGAAGCACATTATGTTTACGAACCTACCCGATGTGGACTCGGTGTGCAAACCTCGAATAGCGGTAGGCACTGATTCAATTCTGGGGGGGGAGGCGCTCACCGTGCTTGGCGCCCATATTGGCCGGGCACCCGACCGAAGAGTCGGTCAAGTGCCCGGCGTTGGGGGCTTGAAAGCTACTATCCGCCGAGCAGGCTCAAGACGTTTTGCTGCTGGGCATTGGCTATCGCAAGGACGCTCGTGCCTGCTTGCACGAGGATCTGTGCCCGCGTCAGCTCGGTAGTTTCCTCGGCGAAGTCGGTATCGCGGATCACCGACTCGGACGAGGTCAGGTTTTCGACGAGCACCTGCAACTGGTTGATGTTCGGTTGCAGCTTATTGCGCTCGAATGCGCCGAGTCGCCCACGCAGGACTGATACCTGTGTGATGACCTCATCAATGACATTGGACGCGGCACTGAAGTTCCCGGTGTTCAGGGCCTTGGACCCGCCGCTGGTCAGGTCGGACAGGAAGCCCAGCTGCCGGTTGCCCAGCTTGTTGGCTTGCATGCTGGTGATGCCGATGGTCTCTTGCTGGTTTATGTTGACGCGCGGGCCAAGCTGGTACAGCGATCCGCCGCCTGTGATGGCAAACTGCGTGTCGGCATCACCGAAAGAAGTGTCCAGTGTAATCTCGACGTCGAGCAAGAAGGAACTCAGCTTCAGATCGAGCCCTCTGCCCACCGTGGCCGCACCGTTGATGGTCGCGACTGCGTCGCGCCCAATCGCCTTCTTCCCAAGGGGATCGACGTCGACCCCAGCGCGGTCTTGAAGCTGGAACGCCCCGCTGTTCTGGACTAAGGACACGCTGACAAACTCGTCAGAGCCATAGCCTGCGCTCCGAATGATCACGCCAGACGTACTGGCGGCGTTGGCCGGGTCTGCATAGGCGTTTGCCGAGGCGAAGACGCCGGTCGTGTCGGTAATGGTGTTGATCTGATCTACGATTTCGTTTGTGGTAGTGTTGGCCGGGAAGGAGAGCTGTATGATCCCTTCAGGCCCCTGCAGGTCCATCGAGACGGTCTGGGTTCCGACGGCGCTTGCGGCGAAGTGCAACTCAGCTTGCAATCCCGACAGGCTGACGTTGACATCAACGGGAATAAACGGGCGCGTGCCGAAGTTTCCCTCCAACACGCTGACGTTGGCCAGCGCGGCGGTATCCACGCCGCTGGTGAAATACCCGAGGCTCCCGTCCAACAACTTCCGTCCTGCGAAAGTGGCCGTGTTGGCAATGCGCGTAATCGAGTCAATGGCTGAATCGATCTGCAGCTGGTTGGCGTCCATCTCCTCGGGCGAAAACGCGCCGCTGTTGGCCGCCTCGACGATCAGTCCTTGGATGTCCTGCATCATCGCCGAGATTTCGTTAAGTCCTGCCTCGGTCGTCGAGATGACGTTGATGGCGCGCTGAGAGTTGTCGACGGCCTGCCTCGTCGCCGCGATTTCCGACCGCAGTCGTTCGGAAACAATCAGGCCGGCGGGGTTGTCGGCTCCACGATTGATCTGCAGCCCGGATGACAACCTCTGCAGCGACACGGCAAGAGACTGTTGGTTCCTGCCAAGCTGGAATCCGGCGTTGACGGCCGGGATATTTGAATTGATTCGTCCCATGGGCAATCCTCCGTGATTGTCTTGAACCCACGGGATGCAACCCGCGGGCGTTTGCCGTCACGATCCATGTGGCGGCGGTCTCATGATTGCGCCCTATGGCTTCTCGGGAGGGCGCACGTTGTCCTGCTTACGCGAGTCGGTCTTGGCAATATCGTCGGGGTTCATGCCCGCCGCTGCGAGATTCTCCCGCCGAATGGCGTCGTACACTTCCTTGCGATGCACCGGTATTTCGGTGGGCGCCGTGATACCAAGCCGTACTTTGTCTCCGCGAATATCGACGATCGTGATCTGGATGTCGTCGCCGATCATTATGGTTTCGTCTCTCTGTCTGGATAGCACCAACATCCTCGGTTCCTTCCTTGGCTATGCCGATGCCGTCTAATGCTGAAAATCGAACATCGAAATCGCCCGCGTTTCACCGCGCAGCTTCCAGCTGGCAGCTTTCGACTCCCGACTTCCCCACGGCATCTGTCACTCGAACATATCATTATAGTTCAAGGGCCGATGGTTCCGCCAGCGGCGGTGCTATCCAGTTCGACTCATCTCTTGCTGGGCCGGCAGGCGCATTAGCGGATGCCGGGTGGAGAATCGTTTGTCACTCAATACGAGTTGCCTGGCTTTTCGATTCTCGACGTTGACCACGAGGGGTCCTTGGAGGTTCCCGGTCAGCAAATCGTCGACTTTATTGACGATGATGAACACCTGAGCGGCGTCGGGGTCGTCCAGATCGATGGGGGAGAGTTCCTCCGCCCGAACGGGTGCGCGGTAATCCGGCACGAACAGGCGTGGGTCACAGACCACGAACGCAAGATCCTCTTGGTCGATTGCTTGCAGCCAGTAGAACCCGCTCTCTTCGCCGGTTTGAACAAGGGCGTAGTCGGTGATATCCGGGAACCCCAATATTCCGCGCTCGAATGTGATGAGACGCGTGTCATCGACATCCAGAGCGCCGAAACGCGACGTTTGCACGATCATCGCGAAACTCCTTTGGCCAATCCATTTGCGGCGATCAGACGCGCGCCCCGCCGAACGTTCGGCGGGCCTCCGACACGATGCGGTCTCGTGTACGCACGAGCGATCCACGGGTCGCTGTTGCCGACCCCGCGTCCCGGGCTCAGCCCGGGCAACCGCTTTTGCAACCCTCGCCCGACGGGCCATGCGCCCGGCGATGGGTCATCAAGACTTCGTTCTGAATTCCTGCGCTCGATCATGCGATAAAATCGAGCAGCGAGAGATTCAGCAGTTGCGAACCGGTTAAGAGGTTCGCTTGCAAGGCGGTCTGCGCCTGCTGGAAGCGCGTGACCGCTGCGGTGTAATCCAAGTCCTCGATCTCCGAGAGGAACTGTTGCGTTGCGACGACCGCGTTTTCGGTCTGCTCGGTACGATCGCTAAACGCTTGAGCCCGCGCGCCGATGATTCCATGGACGCGCGTCACTTCCCCGGAAAACGTCACGAGTCGTTCGGCGATCTGGCCGATCGCCCGCTCGTCGTTTCCTGCGAGTGCTTTTTCCAATTCGATCAGTGCGGAGAAGATTCCTCCCGCGCGAACGGCGGAAACCTCATCGCCGACGAGGTCAGCCTCGGGATCTTCGACGGATTGAAGCAATCCGAGATCATCTCCGGCGAACGCGTCGATGTCGGCGCGCGCCACGGTGAGGGCACCGTCGCCGCCGCTGGTATCTTGCAGCATGATGCCGTTGCCTTCGGCGTTGAGCGCCGCGGTCACATTCACGCCGGCTTCGGTTGCTGCTTCGTTGATAAGTGTGATCACGTCACCGACGGTCTGCGCGCCGTCGAGATTGACATCAAATGCCGTTCCAGACCGACCGGTTACGGTGATGTCGGCTTCGCCCAAGAGCGTTTCCACGCCGCGCCCAAAGTTCAATGACGCGAGCGGGGTAGTGGCGTCCATCGTGCCGATGCCAAGAGACGTTGCGGTCTTTCCGCCGTTTTCCGCGATGCTCAGATTCACGCCGGAAACCTGGCTAACGATGTCAATGCCGTCGCCGGAGTCGTTGATTTGTGCGGTGACGTAGAGATCGGCTGCGTTGATTCGGTTCAGGACGTCCTGAACGGTATCGGCGTCTGTCAGGTCGATCACCTCGCTGGCGTTTCCGTTGGTGATTTTGAAACCGCTGTCTCGGTCGATTCCTTCACCCGCGTTGAGGCTATCGAGTAAGGTGTTCGGTGTGACGCGCGGGCGCAGGTCTGGCGGCGCGGTAGAGGCGGTGCGCAAGTCGTCAGTCACCAGCCCCAGATCAGAGGCGGCCGTTCCGCCCGCGCTGTCGAGGATGGTGACGCTGCCTTGTGTCGCGACGAGCGCTTTCCCTTGGATGGCGACGGTCAGCGTCATGTTGGCCTCGGCGGCGGCTGCGTTCAGAGAGTCGACGACGTCGCCCACGGTGTCTGCCGTCGATAGATCCGCTTGCGCGGAGGCACCGGATGAGTCTGTCAGTAGGATGGCCCCTTTTCGTATGCCGCGTCCGTTGACGCCCAAGAGATCGTCCAAGCGTGTGTCCGCGGAGAGGCTGGGTTGCAACGGGTTCTTGCCGGGAACGGCCGCGGAGAGCGCGCCGAAAAGCGTGTCGCCGGGCATGTTGATCGCTTCTTGCTCGAACTGACTGACGCGGGCAAACACGTTCCCGGTGTCGCCGAGATAAGCAACTCCGCCAAGGGCGGATGTGAACGGCGGCTGTTGCGTGGCGCGTCCCGCGAAGATATAGCTGCCGCGCACCTGCCGGTTACCGATGGTCGTCAGGCGTTCGCGAATGGAGGCGATGATGGCTGCATTTGCGGCACGTTCATCGGCGTCGGCTTGAGCGCCGATGCTCTGGCTTGAGATGGCTTCCGCTTGATTGAGTAGTTCGTTCACTTCGGAGAGCGCTTCGTCGGCCGCTCCCATCATGAGATCCGCGTGGCGGAGGTTGCCGAGAATCTGGTCCTGGCGGCTGAGGGTCTGCTTCATTCTCAATGCTTGCGAAGCAGCCACGGGGTCATCGCTCGGGGTGGTCAAAGCCCTTCCGGTGGCCAGGCGGTTTTGCTGCACGAACATGTCGACGGTGTTGCGTCGGAGCGAATCAAGCATGCTCAGCGAGCGAAGGTTGTGTGAGACACGTGTGATGTTGATCGGTGTGATTGACATAACGTTACCTCACCAGTGCGATCATCTCGCTTGTCAGACGATCGACGACGCTGACGAAACGGGCGGCGCCCTGAAAGGCCCGCTCGTACTTGAGCAGTTCGATCGCTTCCTCATCCAAACTGACGCCGCTGATGTTCTCCTTTTGGGCCTGTAGCGAACTGAGGACCGACGAGGAGGCTTCGGTGCCGTCGCGGACGCCTGCGGAGCTGACCGCGACGGAGTCGGCGATCCTGATGTAGAAGTCGAGGATTGACGCGTCGTCCAAAGAGAACACCGCGGCCTCGCCCACCGTGGCGAGCCTGCCGGCGTTGAGGCCGTCCCCGCTGAGGTTGACGGACGCGGCGGCGAATAGTGCGGGCTGCTCGCGAACCGATTGGTTGACCGCGATATCCGAGGCCGAGGTGCCGTCGAACAGCGTGTTGATTCCCAGGGCGGCGAGCGCTTTGGACGTGTCTTCGCGCGGCGACTGGCCGTCGTGTCCGAAGGTGAACGACTGATTGGAACCCGCGACGATGGACAGGCGATTGTCGATCGTGATTGAGGCGGCGACGCCAGGAACGGTGGTGTTGATGTCGGCGACGAGTGACTCCAAGGAGGTGTCGGTGTCGATACCGTCGAGGTCGACCTCGATTTGATGGCTGGTCGTGGTTCCCGTGGTGTCGTCGGTCACGGCGATGTAGAAGCTCCCGTTCGACGGGGCAAACGGCAGGGCTGCATCCGCGCTGTTGAGCGAAGCCGACGGATCGCTGACGGCGTTGGTCGACAGAACACTGGCGTATCCACGTTGTCCTTGTCCATCGGCATAGACGCTGTTGACCTGAAAGATGACTGCGGCGGCTAGTCTATCGACGTCTTCGATGCGTCCGAAAGCGTCCTCGTCACGTGCCCGAATGAGTCCCTGCAATTGTCCGCCGCGAAGCTCTGCCCGTGCGCCGGTGTCTGCGAATGCGACGCCGTCGCGCCGGAACTCACCGTCGACTTGCGTAACCACTTCGAGTCCCCGCGACGCGCCGCCTTGTACGAGGCTTTCGTTGCCGGTGTAGACGTTTACTGAACCGTTGGGTTGCACGCGTACGCTGACCTCGATGAGTTCGGTGAGCTGTCGCACGAGTGCGTCACGTTGGTCGCGGAGTGCGTTGGCAGGTGCTCCGGAGGCTTCTGCTGTGACGATTTCGGTGTTGCCTTCGGCGATCCTCTCTGACAGTGAGTTGGCTTGGGCAACGATGGATCCGATCGTCTGGTTGAGATCATTTCCCACGTCACCAAGTCGGGAACGCATCTCGCGGAGCGTTCGCGCCAGTGTGGCTGCGCTGTTTATGGCCAGGTCGCGCGTCGCCGGGTCCGCCGGCGAGTTCTGTACGTCGCTCATCGAGTTGAAGAAGGCGTTGAGCTGATCTTGAAGCGGCAGCCCCGTCACGGGGTCAAAGAGCGACTCAACCGTAGCGAGCGTGTTGCGTTGCGCGGCGAGTGACTCGGTGTCGCCGATCGCGGCTCGAATGCGGTTTTCAAGGGCGTCGTCGAAGTTGCGTTTCAACGAAGTGAGCGCGACGCCCGCGCCGGGGCGCATGCCCTGCGACTGAAGCGTTCCGGCCAGGGGGCTGAGACCCGGCGTTTGCCGGGTGTAATCGGGGCTGCCGGCGTTGCTGACGTTGTTGCCGATGACCTGCAACGCGCTCTGGTAGCTGAGCAGCGCGCTTCGACCAATATTCAGTGCTGAGTTGACCAGTCCCATTGCTCTATCCGATCGCCTCGAACAACCCCACTGCGTGATCGACGCTGCCGCCACCGCCGCGTTTGGTGTACGCGCAGCCCGAGGTCGCCCCCTCGGAGACTGCGGCGAACACGCCGCGCACGTGTTGAAGCACTTGCGCTGAGACGCGGCCGACGAAGTCATTGGCTCGCCGCACGCGTTCGACCGCGGTGCGCAGCCGGAGCGACACCTCTTCGAGTTTGCGTCGGTGCGGCTGACTCAAGTGCAATGCGAGGTTCCTTGCCGAGAGCGCACGCGAGGCTGTTGGCGACATTCCGTAGCCTCGGCCGACTTGCTCCATCATCTGTTTCCGCAAGCCTTCCTGCTCGTTGATGCGTACTGCCAAGACGCGCTCACGATCGACGCATGCGTGGAGGTCTTCGAGTCCGGCGGTTCGCATCGATGCAAGCTTGTCGCGTAGTGCCAAGTGCAACTCGTCGTGAAGATCGGCGAGCCGCCCCATCAGGGCCAAGAGCGCGTCGATTCGATTGCGGTCCATATTGTCGGGGTCTTTTAGGTTCATTGCTTCGTTTCGCTCCGCATGCGAGCCGAATCTCTAGCCACATTCGCGTCTGCCACCGCGTTGGAAACCTGTTTCACGCTGGGGGCGAAGCGATCAAAGAGGACATCGCTGAGTTCGTATCGCGTGGCAGAGCCGGCCCGTTCGACGAGGACTTGGTCGAGCTGAGCGCGGAAGACTTCCTCGCCACGGCCGCCGTGTCCGATCTCGCCCTTGAGGACGCTGGATCGCATGGTCTTCATCAGCGGGCCGAAGAAAACCGAACCGATCGTCTGATCGATGGCCTCGCGCAATTCGTCTTGCCGCTTTTGGGTGGCGGCGTTGACGGGCGGTTGCGCGGGAGTTGTCGCGTTGGCTTGGTTGATCATTTTCAGTCCTTGAATACGAGCTTCGCGTGCAGTTTTCCTGCGCGTTGAATTTGGGTCAGGATCGCGATCTTGTCCTCGGCAGAGACGCTCAATTGGTTGAGTGCCTGCAGCAGCTCGGCAAGGGAGGTGCTGTCTGGCGGCTCGGTGTTGGGAGCGGCCGCGTCCTCGGGTCCGCCCGCTGGTTTCTTGAGCGCGTTCACGTTGATGGTCATGCCTTTGTGTGAGATTGCGACGGGGGATATCTGCGCGCTTCCGCTGACCACGATGGTCCCGGTGGCGCGGTCGATGGTGATGCGCGCTTCGGCCACCGGCATGAGCGTGCTGAGTTCCTCGATGTCGCGAATCCAGGAGGCGACGTTGCCGCGTTGGAAGGGCGGCACCCAGACAATGACGTTCTTGGGGTCGGCGGCGACAGCGACGCGTTCGACGTCGGCGGCTTTGCTCAGCTCAGAGTTGATGGCCTCCTCGATGGCGACGGCCAATCCCCACCCGGCGTGGGCCTCTTCGAGGACGTACGTCAGGTAGACTTGCTCGGGCTGGATCCAGTCGTTGCTGAAAGGCAACTCGCTTCCGGTAGCAGTAAACCCGACCAGTACGTCCTCGTTAATGAGAGCCCCTCGTTCGACGATTCCGACGGTCGGGACGGTCTGGTCCGCGAGGTGTATTCCGCCGGACGCAAAAGCAAACACCTGAGGCACTTCCAAGTCTCGAAACACCAGGGGCGATGCGATTAGTCGCCCGCCGGCCAAGCTTTTTGCGCTGCCGATCGCACTCACGTGTACGTCGATGAGGTCGCCCTCACGCACGCCGTGCTCTGGGATCACGGCATCAAGCAGCACGAGCGCGACATTGGAAGTGTCTTTCAACTCTTCGAGCCCGCTTACCGGCGCCGCGAGTCCGCCCAGTGTTTGGGCAAGGGCGCGCATGGTGGCCTCATAGGCATCGCCATCGCCGGTACCGTTGAGGCCGACAACCAATCCCGTGCCAACTAAATGATTGACGCCATAACCCTTGAGCTTGGTTACGTCGGCGATGCGGATGATCACGGCGGCGCGCGTTTTGGGCGTGCCGAGTGTGGTCACTGCGATCATTGCCGCCAAAATGAATGGGGTGGTTCGCATTCTACGATAACTCCCTAGAACGGTTTCAGCGTATCGAGCAGTTTTGGAATCCAGCCGCGGCGGCTGCCGTCGTGGACGGCACCTGCGTTCTTGACGTCGATGACTTTGTCCGCCAGTTGCGTGCTCAATATGGTGTTGTCCGGTGACACGTCTGAACTGCGTACCGTGCCCGTCAGCGTGACGATGGCGACTTCGGCGTCAAAGCGCGTTTCTGCTCTGGCTTGGATGACTAGGTTTCCGTTCGGCTTGATGTCGACGACCTCGCCGGTGATTCGGGTTGTGAAGCGATCTTCGCGGTCCTTCTCCGCCTCGTACTTGAGTCGATCGCTGAGCTTGAAGTCGATTGCCGGCTTTCCGTTGGTGAACGTGCCTGCACCGAGCGTTCCGTTGGTGGGCTTGAAGATGTCCTCAAGCTTGGCTTTCATGTCGAACTGCTTCTTGCTCTCAAGCTCGCTGTCGGCTTCGAACTTTCGTTGCTCGCGCACGATGATGGTGATGAGGTCATGGATCTTGAACTTGCGCGGCGGTTTGACCTTGACGGCTGACAGTGAGTACCGCTCCAACGTGGGATTTCCGATTTTGACCGTCGGGTTACGTGGGTCGCTGGTCGAATCTTTGACGGCCGGCGTGCGCGTCTGGGCCTGCGCCTGGGCGTGACGGCGCTGGATGGAAGATGTCTGCGCGGGCGCTCGGGTCGCGAAGACGCACGGCAGGAGGATTGCAATCGTCACGCTAGTACGCATGAGTTTCTCCCAACGCCAGTTGCGGTGCGTCGCTTGTTGCAGAGTCCGCCGACTGCCCGATTCTGACCCGACGATGTCCGATCACGACGCCCATGAGCTGCTGACCGCGTCGTCCTCCGACGCGAAGTTCGACTGTTTCGCCGAGCGCTCCGGCACTTGCGGCCTTGGCGACGGATCGGACTTCGATACTGCCGGCGACTGAAATCACATCCACCAATTGCCCTCGATTGACGAGTGGGACAGACTCCAAGTCGCGTGAACGAATCCCTCTATCTGCGGCGACGAATCGCTTGGCGCGCTGCCCGACTACCGCATCGATCGATGAGAGCGCCATGTCGGTGGTGCTGTCGTAGAGTCGTTCCTCGCTTGCTACATCTTCGCGACGCACCGTCGCGTTCAGGTTGATACCGCGTTTGGCGACGACGACCTGTTTGCGTAGCAGCGTGCTGGCCACCAGGCGTACCGTCTGGACCTTCTCGCCGTTGTGATGCACGTCCACTTCGACGGGAATCATGCGACCGATGCGTCGGCCGCCGCGAATGCGCACCGAAAAGGTGTACTCTGGTTCGGAGAGTTCGAGGGTTTGGGGGGACGTGCGTCCGAACTGAAGATCGACCGTGCCGCCGAGGTTGCTTGTCTGTCGCTCGAAGGTCTTGCGTACGGCGTCGCGCAGCGTATTAGCGCCGGTGCGTTGCGTTTGAGCAGACGGTTTTCTGGTCGGGATTGCGCGAGGTCGGGTCACGGCAGTGCGTGTCGCGCCGGTGATGGCGATGGTTGCGAGGTTGGCGCCGCCGCGTCGCAGTGCGGCTTGTATGTCGGAGGATGACACGATGGTCGAGCCGCCCGGCGGCGGAGCGTCGGTCACCCGCACAGCGGCGAGTTCGTCACGTACAACCGCGCTCAGGGCGGACAGGTCGCAAATGTCACCGAGTGTCACGGTGTCACCGGCCACGACGGCGCTAGGCCATACGCGCAAGGCCGACGCCCCCGCCGCCGTCGGGTATCCAACGGTTGCGATGGTGGCTGCGATTATCGCGCGCCTTGCGAATGACATCATGTTGCACTCCTTGCCTTGCATGTCAGCATCCTGCCTAACCGGTTGGGCGGCGCTTAAACGCGGGGGTCATCCGCGTCGCCGCTTGAAGACTATCTCCTCAGATTGGCCACCACTTGCAGTGCCTGGTCAGCCGCCTGGATCGACTGGCTGTTCAGCTCGAAAGACCGCTGCGTGAGGATCAACTGGATCAACTCTCGCACGGGGTCGACGTTGCTCATCTCAAGCGAGCCCTGTTGGAGTGCTCCCATCCCATCAGTTTGCGGCGCCCCTGTGACCGCAGGGCCGGAGGCATCGGTTTCCACCCAGAGGTTCTTCCCGATCTGCTTGAGTCCTTCCGGATTGACGAAGCGTCCCAAGCCGATCTGTCCGACCACGGTGAGCGGACCGTCGCCCTCGACCACGGAGACGTCGCCGTTGTTCCCAATCACGATACTGCTCGCGTCGGCCGGAATGGTGACCGGCGGTTCCAGGATGGAACCTTCACTGTTGGCCATGACCAGATTGCCCTCGGAGTTTCGACTAAAACTTCCGTCGCGCGTGTACGCATCAACGGGCGTCCCGTTTTGGATGGTTCGCACGACAAAGAAGCCTTCGCCGATGATCCGGGTGTCCAGATCCACATCCGTTTGTTCTTGCGCACCCTGCGTGAAACTCTGCTGCGTTCCGCTCACGCTCACGCCGAGGCCGACCTGAATCCCGTGCGGGACCGGTTCGTCCTCCGCATTGCGGACGCCGGGCTCGCGCTTGATCTGGTACATCAGATCCTCGAAGTTCACACGAGCGCGTTTGAAGCCGGCGGTGTTCACGTTGGCGAGGTTGTTGGCCAGGACGTCGAGCTTGGTGTCCTGGGCCTTCATGCCCGTCGCGGCGGCGTGTAGTGCGGTAATGGCCATCCGTGCTCGCTCCTGCTATCCGATTCTGCCGACCCGACTGACGGCTTGGCCGATGGTCTGGTCTTGCAATGAGATCATTCTGGCGTTCATTTCGTAGGCGCGCGATACCTCGATCATTGACGCGAGCCCCTTGATGGGGTCGGCGGTCGAAAGCTCGACATATCCGTTGTGGACGCGACTGTCCGAAGGCGTGCCCGCCTCGCCGTGGCTGTGGTATAGGTTGGCACCGAGTTTGGTCAGGCGACTTCGATCGGCGAAGTCGACGATTCCGAGTTTTGCGACGATGTCCTCGCCCTGACGAATCGTGCCGTCGTTGCTGATGCTGGGCTTCGCGCTGTTGTCCGGGTCGAATCGAATGGCCTGGCCGTCGCTATCGAGCACGCGTGCCCGACCGCCGCCCGCCACCATGACGAGTTCGCCTTCGGGGTTGAGTGTCATGCGTCCGTCACGGGAGTAGCGGGTATCACTGCCGTCTTGAACGGTGAGGAATCCGTCGCCCATGATGGCGACGTCGAGTGGGTTGTCTGTTTGTTCCATCGCTCCTTGGGCGAAGGTGTGGACGGTTGGCTGGACCCACGCTCCGCCGGTCATTCCGTCGAGGATTGGGTGCGCGAAGCGATGCTCGCCGGTAGCTGTTTGGCTTTCCATCGCACGCTCTTGAATCACAGCCAAGTCGCTCTTGAACCCGACGGTGTCGACGTTGGCGAGGTTGTTGGCCATGATGGACTGGCGGTAGTCGGATACCTGCATCCCTGCCGTGGATAGCCAGACGCCGTAGGTCATCGCTGATTCCCCTCGTCGGTTGGGGTCACCGATACGTCGGACCGGACTGATTCAGGAATCGACGTCGCCACCAACATCGCGTCATCCGTCGCTTCGCGAATGCACTGCCCGAGGTCTTCCCAATCGAGCGCATTTGCGAAGTCGGCGTTCGTATTGGTGATGCGGTGAATGCAATTCATCATGGACCTCTTAGACAGTCAGCCGCGCCAAGGCGGCCATTCATTCGTCTGCAAGTGTGGGAGTAGACAGTTGGCGTGCCATTCGTATTCGCGGGTCACGTTTCGCGAGGACGGACACCGGTCATAGCGTCGCTAAGGCCTGTCGGGGGAGGGGTTTACGAAATACTCGCGAGGAGCTTGGAGAGGATGAGCGTGTCTCGGATGGCGGCTACGTTCGCGCAATCACTGCGGGTGTAATGGCAGGAATTGCAGACCCTCGCCGCGGCGCGTTCCGTCCGTGGAGCAAGCCTGGGGTGGAATCGGGACGTCGCAAAC
>JAJDDU010000036.1 GCA_029260155.1 Phycisphaerae bacterium
TCGCCGCCAGGCGCTCCAGGCAGCGATCGACAACGGCAATCGGCGGTTATGGGCCGTCGTCAGGTTCCATCGTTCTGCCTCGGACAAGTCTACGATTGAACTGAGCTTGCCCTGGATTTCGTCGACCTTCGGTGTTTTCGGGCGTTCTGCACAGAGGTCCATACTCGCTCGCCCCCACACGGTTCAGTGCACGACCTCGGAAAGGCGAACAACTGAAACCAGTGTCAATCGTGAGTCGGGCATCAATCAACGGTCAACCGAGCGCACGCTCGCCTGAGTCAGATGACGAGTGATCATGGCTACCAGCTCCACGATGTTGATCGGCTTGGCCATGTAGTCGTCGCAGCCCACCCTCAAGCACTTCTCTCGATCTCCGGCCATCGCATGGGCTGTAAGCGCGACGACTGGAACCGTCATCGTTTCGGGGTCGGACTTCAGATGCTGCGCAACGTCCCAGCCATCCATATCGGGCAGGCCCATGTCCAATAGAATCAGATCCGGTCGCTGCGACCTGGCTTGAGCCAGCCCCTCCAGGCCGGTGGTCGCGTGAACCAAAATGTGCCCATCGTCCAGGACGTCTTCGATCAGATCAAAGTTGTCCTGAGTGTCTTCGACGACGAGGATCGTACTCATTGCTGTGCTCCAACTGTCTCGACGGGTGACTCGGCCATCACTTGCTCGGCGATGTCGAGTAGCAGAGTCGGCGTCGATTCTCCGCGCTTGCGCAGAAACTCCTCAGGAGGACCGTCCACTACGCCCGTCATATCGCCCTCCCCTGCCCGCGGTATCACACCGACAATGTGAATGGGTGCCCATTCGGCGACACCGCGCGCACGTTCGATAAGCTCGAAGGCATCACAATTCTGCTCGCCCAAGTGAATGATCATCGTCGCAATACTCCCGGACGTCAGCTCGCCAATGGCCCCCTGCGAGTCGGACGCGGTGCGAATATCCCGGAATCCGACCCCTACAAGCACATCACGGAACTCTGCACGAATGTCCTCGGAACCGGCCACGATCAGCGCAACCTGATTGCCCAGTCGAAATCCACTCACAGCATCGAGCACCGCGGTCCTGTCCCGCATATCGCAGATGAGACCGTCGAGCTCAAGGCAGCAGCCAAGCTGGTGATCTTCCGTCCACGCAGTCAACCAGAGGAGCGGTGGCGACAGCTCGGCCGCGAGTCGCAACATGGTCGCCGCCGCACCGCATCGGATATCGATCAACGCGCCAACGGGACGCCCTTCTTGGATCAGCCCGGGAGAGACGTCGCCCACATCGATATGGCGAACCTCGATCCCGTGTCTCGATAGATGGGTGCTGGCAAGATCAACCATCCCGATGTTGTCGGTGCAAACAAGAATCAATCCCGCGCTCTGGGGCGTTGCGAGCTCACGTGGGGAATCGTGATCCACGGCACACTGCCTGGCTCGCCGTGGCAGCCTGACCGCAAACGTAGAACCGCCGCCCAGATTGCTCCGAGCTTCGATCTCGCCGCCCATGAGATCGCACAGACTCTTGCAGATTGCCAAGCCCAGTCCGGTCCCACCGGCTCGACGAGTGCTGGATGAGTCCACCTGCCGAAACGTGTCAAAGACGTAGGGCAAGTGCTCAGGTGCGATACCGACTCCAGTGTCGCGCACGGCGATGGAGACACTCTCATTCCCCTCGGATACTTCGAGTGTGATCGTTCCCCGTTCCGTGAACTTCGCAGCATTGCTGAGCAGATTCATGACCACTTGGCGCAGGCGTATTTCGTCACCCTCCCAGGTGAGCAGTGTGGACGGTATCCTGGATTCGAACGCGACCGGCTTGTCGCCGATCAGCGGCATCGCGAGTTCAACACACTCCGTCAGCACCATCGACAGTTTGACCGGGACGAAATCAAGCGTCAGCCTGCCGGCTTCTATCTTGGAGAGATCGAGGATGTCGTTGATGAGGGCAAGAAGCAGTCTTCCGTTGCGACCGACTTTCTCAAGACGCTTCGCCTGCCGCTCGGTCGGGGGCTCGTACTCATCAGAACTTAAGAGATCCGTGAACCCGATGATGGAGTTCATGGGCGTCCTTAGCTCATGGGACATCTTGGCGAGAAACTCGCTCTTGATGCGATTGGCACGCCTCAACTCTTCCGATTTCCGCATGAGTTGGGTGCGATGGTCCAGCATTTGCTGGTACGTCTCGGCCAACCGATCGCTGATGGCTGAGAGGCTTTCGTTCTGTTCGACGAGCGCTCTTTGGACAGTCAGATATCCGTTTTCCGCTTCGCGCAGGTGGAGCATGACGCGCACACGCGCCAAGAGTTCCGCTCGATCGAAAGGTTTGACAATGTAATCATACCCTCCACGGTCCAGCCCCTCGATCACACTCGCCCTCGAGGTGCGTTCTGCCGTCAGGAATATGATGGGGACATTCCGGATGTCCGGCTCCCGTCGCAGCCGACGGCAGAGCTCAAACCCGTCGACATCGGGCATGTGCACATCGAGAATAAGGAGATCGAACACCGCCTCCGAAGCCAGCTTCAGCGCGATCTCGGCGTCACGGGCGGTCGTGACCCTCCACGGGCCATCCTCAAGAACCTCGACCATCAGATCGAGATTGTCCTGAGAGTCATCGACGACGAGGATCGCGTGACCGTTCGGCGATGCAACGCTAGGCGGCGGTCGGGGGATGTTCACGACAACACCTCCTCCAACTCATGCTCCGTAGCCAGCGATGCAGCTGCGGCAAAAGACTGCATCATGACGTGATCGAAGCTCTCCCCGTGCATCGCGAGATGACTGCTGAACCTCGCCTGGAAGGTGGCAACTTGGTCCGGAGTGCATTCCCGGGGGATCACCGCCACTGATCGGGGAGCATCGCCGGGCAAAGCGATTCGCAGGCGGTGCGCCAGTTCGAATGCTTGGGCGTTCGCGTCGGTCAGATCGGACAGGACGGCATCGAATCGATTCTCGGCCGCCAGAACGAGCGCCTGGTCGCTGGAGTTGGCCGCCATCATCTCTATATCCGGGAACTCCGCCAGCATGTCGCACAAGTCGTCGTTTAGTGCGCTACCCTCTAGCGCCAACAGGCATCGGAGCATGTCCGCGCGCCGCCCGCCGTGCACTATGCGCCGAAGTGTGTCCTTCCCCAGCGGCAGTACCAGGCAGTCATCAAAGGCGACGAAAGCACACTGGCTCTCGATCATACCCAAGAGTCCGAATGGAATGCCGGCAGTGCCACGGTGGGTCTTGAGTTCCCCCAGAAAACGGAGGGCGTCTGGCCAGAGAGGATCCAGCCACATCATGACGGGGCGACGTTTCTGACAATAGTCGATCGCCTGTGTGACATTGTCCACACATTCGATCCGAGGCGCCGATGCTGTAACGACCTGCGCAACACGCCGCGATTCGGTTTCGTTGCCAACGAACAGGATCGTACCGTTCCCGCCATGTAAAGACCCCGCATCGTGCCGAGCCAGTCCGGGTTCTCGAATCGGCAGAATCACGGTGAAGCACGAACCGGCGCCGAGCGTGCTTGAGGCAATGACTTGCCCGTCCATGAGATCACACAGCTTTCGGCAAATCGAGAGACCCAATCCCGTCCCGCCCGCCCGCCGCGTGCTAGAGGAATCCACTTGCTCGAATTCGCCAAAGACGGTGGAAAGATGGTCTTCCGCAATGCCTATACCAGTGTCTTCCACCTCTATTACGAGGGAACCGGCATCGGTCTTGGCACGCAGCTCAATGTGACCCGATTCGGTGAATTTCGCGGCGTTGCTCAGCAGGTTTGTGATGATCTGGCGGAGCCGAATCGCATCACCGATCCAAGGAAACTCGCCTACCGCCGCCTCATCCACCCGCCAACGGAGCTCAACGCGGTCGTTCTTGACGAGCGGCCGAATCAACTCGGCACACTCTCGGATTACCGCAGACACGTCGACCTCTCCGCAGTCCAGAGTCAACCGGTCGGCCTCGATCTTGGAAATGTCGAGGATGTCGTTGATCAGCTCCAGTAGGTTCTTCGAGTTTCGATGTACCTTCTCAAGACGACGAGCACGCTTCGCGCCTGGAGGATCCTTCGTGTCATCAATCATCATTTCCGAAAACCCAATGATCGAGTTCAGCGGAGTACGCAGTTCGTGCGACATCTTGGCCAGAAACTCGCTCTTGGTTCGGTTCGCGAATTGCGCCTCTTGATTGGCTTCCGCGGCTCGATAGGCGGCATCGCGCAGTTCTACATTCGCTCCTGCCAGCGCCTGGGTCCGCTCCGCTACCAGATTCTCCAGGTTGTTGTGATGTTGCCTCAGTTCCCCTTCGGCGCGATTACGCTCGGAGACACGCTGCTCGATGCGCCGCGCGCCCAGTATGACCCCGCCACCCCCCAAGACCCACAGCAAACCGTGTCCCGCCGCCGAGGCAAACATCTGACCCTGGGCAATCACCCGCAATGGCGCCATCGGGACCGATACACTCATCCCGCCCCGGATGTCTCCGACCTCGTATCCCTGGGCGCGATGACACTCCAGACAACCCGCCTCGGTAACGAGCGGGCGCATCAATCGCATGTATTCCTCACCGTCAAGCGGCTGAAGTGAGCTGATTTCCTTCTCGCCGCGCTCGAAAGAACGCAGAGCCTCAGCCTCCCACGGATCCGGAGCGTTTTCCGGACGAATCGGATTCAAGCTGGTGATGTGGCCGCGAACGCCAAGATGCCCCTCGGTCATCTCGTGGACCTGGCGCGTCATATACGCGGGGTTTACAAGAGTAAACGTCGTCCCGTCGGGTCCGGTGATTTCGCGATTCGGCACACCGAGGTACTTATTCGGCGGTGTTCTGTCGGACTGCGGCACGTACACGCCACCGTGTCCGGCATTCCACCGGCGATAGATCACGTCCTTCTCGTGGGCTACTCGCGCTTCCGCCCGGGCGACTTCCAACGTCGCCTGCTTCTGCCGACCGAAGTTCCAGATCAGCGAAGCTGCGACGATGACAGTCCACGTAACACCCAATACCCACGCGTAGCGCCGCGCGGGAATCACTCCGTTCTCTGCTCGGTCTGGACATTCGCGCATTGGTTCGGTCATTGCTTGTCGAAGATCATCACACGGATTAAGGACTTCCCCACCACGTTGAACATGACCCGCACGCCGTCCTCTTGCCCCTGTCCGCAAGCCGTCAGGCCGCGTCACGCATGAGTCACAGCAGTCCACCTCCATCGTCGACTGTTCAGCGGCTAAACTCCATACGCACGCTCCACCGTCCGTTCGGCGAACGCGGGAGAGTTCCCGGTATCACAATCAATACGCTTATCGGCCGTCGCGCACAGGAGGCTCAGGGTGAAGATGTGCGTCCCGCCAGTCCGAGGCGCGCTACCAGCAAGGGCAGTCACCGGGCGAAACAGTATCGGAACAGCGCATGGAATCAGCCGCGAGGAACATGTTCCGAAGCAGGAATATCCGCATAGACGAACCCGTCGCGCACCTCGGCTGGATACCGGCGAACCCGCGCCTGCGGAGAATCAACGCATGCGCCCGTCGCCAGATCGAATTCCCAGTGATGCCATGGGCAGACGACGACACCTCCGCGCACCTTGCCCCCCGACAAGTTGCCGCTCGCGTGCGGGCACGAGTTGTCGATCACGATTACCTGCGGCGAAGCGTCGAACCGAAACACCGCCAGCTCCCGGCCGGCATGTTCCACAAAAGCCCCACCGTCAACGGAACATCGCCGCAGTTCAACGAGTTTGACGTACGCCATAGCCAAGGCAGTCCAAAAATGCGCAAGCAAACGCCCTCGGTTGCCACTCAGGCCACGCCGAAGGCGGAACACTCATACGCTGCGATAGGGCCCTACCGCTCGGTCCAACGCGTCAATCGCGTCGGCCTGTTCGTCTGGTACAGCATGTCGAGATCATCAAAGAGGGCGCGTTGATCCAAATCGATCGTCGCGTTGATTGTGTGAAGATGATCACCGGTCGACTGCGTCACAGTCGGACCCAGGTCGTGACGCATCATCACCACCTTGCCAACGTACGCAGCGCGGGCAACACTTCGCCCCGTGCAGCCCATCGACATCAAGAACACGCCGCAAAGCCCGACGCACATCACACCGCTGAATAGACGCTTCATGTTTCCGATTCCCTACATCCCACCGCCGCTTGACGGAACAACCTCCGCGCCACCGCCGCAAGCCCGAAATCCTAGAGACACCAACCCCGCGTGTCAATCGCAACATCTGCTCAACGCGAAACAGCCCCGGAATCCAACTCCCCCAACGCGCCAAGCCACTCGACGTACGCATACGGCACATTGAACCGACGGTGCAATTCCTTGATCGCAAGCAGCGTTGCCTCCGTCTCATCCGGCTGCCAGCCCTGACTCGCCGGATCACAATAAAAGACCCGACAGCCCATCGGCCGTGCATCCCGCGCCTCGCAACGCCCCTCCCGATGATAAGGACACGTTCCGCGCTCGCCACCCCCATCAGGCGCCGGACCCCGCAACGCCACGAAATACGCCAACTCCACAGGCGTCACGAACAACTTGTGCCCAAACGCCGCAAAACGGCAGCAATCACCGCGATTAATACAAACAGGTACTCGCCCCGCCACGCGCGCGTCCAACGCACCGTACACCTCACCCACCGCCTCGATGAACGCTTCGTCCTCAGCCAGCGACAGAATCTCGACAATCGGAAGATGCGCACCCACCCCGTCACCACGACTTCTGCAAACGGATGTCTTCAATGGCCACAAAGTCGTGCAGCTTGCCGCGATTCACACCCGGGCAGGTGCTCCCCACGTGCGACCACGTATCGGGCGATTTCACATTCCCCGACCAGAAAGGCCAAGTCCTGCATTGCAGCGGCCGAACCTCGTAGATACTGCAGCCCGTCGCGTCGCCGTCACCGTCGCGCGCAAGAAAAATGCAATCGCCCCCAGGCCGCTCCGTCAAGCTATACTTGTTCAGCCCGACGCGCCGAAGGTGCTCCTTACTAAGCCACTTATCGTTTCGCCCCAGGTGATCCGAGATCCGCCCGATCTCGTCCTTGGTGACCCAAACGTACCCCGGCGCGCCGCTGCAACAGTTCCCACACTGCGTACACTCGAACGCCAGCCCCGCCACGTACCATTTTTCTTTCCGCGACATTCAGCCCATCCCAAAAACCACGCCCCCACCCACCCTACACGCCCCCCGCGCCACACACAACATCCCCCCACGTCATCCCGAGC
>JAJDDU010000351.1 GCA_029260155.1 Phycisphaerae bacterium
TGCCGAATAGATGCTTGGAAAGATCCCGAATTCTTCCCGCAACCCTCTTGACGGAGACTCGCTCATAGATGCCACCCGAGCCCGTTCAATTGAACGTAAAACACTGGACGGATTCACTGTCGATGTGGATCGAGCGTTGACCCACGCCTGCACGCCTCATACACTCAATTGACGAGGCGCTCGCCGCTGGCGCGTGTGCGGGATCAGTATTTGCGAACCCCCGACTATGGTCAACCCACGTGTTACAGCATCGCCCGAGGCAGCCGAATCGCGCCAGCCGCCCGTCCGCGCCGGCCGTCTCGCCGGTCGCGCGGTGATCGTCGCCTGGGTCGTGTCGGTTTTGTACCACGTTGTGCTTTTTGTCGCGATGTACCTGATCCCGTGGCTCGCCGGTTTGGCCCGAGACGTCGGCGACGGCCACGTGCCGGTAACGAACTTGGTCTCGCCCGTCGATCGCGTGGCCACCACGCTCTCGCCCCGCCCGCAATCCGATCAGAAGTTGATCACGCCCCAGCGGGACAACCTCGCGTTCACACCGCGCAAGTTTCAGGCCATGGACACCATCAAATCGATCAAGCCCGATGACTTAAAGATCCTCGGGGTGGGCACTGCGGGCGGCGATGTTGGCGATGATTCGTTTACCATCCCCTTGGGCGGGAGTGGGCCGGATTTTTTCGGTCTTGGCGGCGAGGCGCGCGGAGCGCGCAGGATCGTCTACGTGGTGGACCGCTCGGGATCGATGCTGAGCACTTTCTCAGGCGTGGTCAACGAGCTGAAAGAATCGATCGGGGCGCTCCGCCGCACCCAGCGTTTTCACATCATTTTCTTCAACGCGGGCAGTCCGTTGGAGAATCCGCCACGCCGGCTGGTCAGCGCGGTTCGGTCCCACAAGCGGGCGGCGTTCGAGTTCCTCGATCAGATTGCGCCGATGGGCGGTACTGATCCGAGGCCTGCGATGCGACGGGCGTTTGCGGTCGAACCCGATTTGATCTACTTTCTGACCGACGGCGAATTCGACGCGCACGCACAGAGCATGTTCAGCATGCTCGAAAAGATGAATCGCCTGCGAGACGTGCGCATATTTACCATCGCGTACGTCAATCAGCGCGGCGGCGCGGTGCTCGAACGCATCGCCCGCGAGCACAACGGTGAATACCGTTTTGTTTCAGAGGATGAGATTCTTGACTAAGCGACGGCACGCATCGAGTCGAAGCGCCTGGGTGGCCCATCTGTTTGCAGATGGGGGACTCGAACAGGTTTCGCAATTGCGTCCCCCGCGGCTGAATCCGTGGGTCACCTGGAGAGTGCTCGCGCTGGTGGTCTGTGTGTTCGCATACCCAACGCCTGCGGATGAACTCGATCTCGGGAGCACCAAACTCGAACGCATCCGCATCATCGACCTAGAAGGCAGCGAGATTGCCTACCGCACGCCGTCCGGGGCGTTTGGCTATGCACCGATCGCGCAAGTGACCCGAATATACGTCGATACGGTCGGGACGCTGACCAATCTGAACGAGGCTGAGGCGCGCCTGAGCGAGAACGACTACGTTCGCGCCATCAATCACTATGAGCGTGCGTTGCGCATGGCGTCATCGTTCTGGAAACGCCTGGTGCGCGCGCGGTTGATACAGGCCTGCGACAGGGCGGACTTGATCGACCCGCTTGTGCATCAGTTCATCATCCTCATTCGCGACGAGGAGACAGGTCCCGCGCTGGCGGCGGAGCTTTTGCCGCGGCTTGCCCCGTCGCCGCAGTCGCGCGGCATCCCCCGGGCGAACCGGGCCATCGCCGAGGTTATCCACGGGATGCGATCGCAGAGTGCCCGCGTGCTGCTCGAAACGGTCAAGTTCCACATAGCGAGTCGTACGAACGCGGCTGAGACTGCGGGGCTTGCGCGTGAACTGGTACGCCAGCCGATTCCGCCGCTGATTGCGACGCGTGCAGTCTACCGTGTCACCCGTCAGGCCCTCGAAGTGCTTCTGGATCGCGGTGACACCGAGGCGGTGCTCGGTCGGGTAAACGACGACCTCAAGGCTGCGCCCGAGAAGGCGCTGCCCGAATTGCTTTTGGTCAAAGCGCGGGCGCTTTTGGCTGCGGCGAACGATGACGAGTCCGTGATTCGCGCGGGCTGGGCGGCGATGCGCATCGTGATCCACTACGCGGACGACGAGTTGGCGCCGCAAGCGTTGCTGCTCGCGTCGTTGATTCACGAGCGAATGGGTCTAGCACCGACTGCGGCGCGGCTGCTGGACGAGTGCCTCAATCACGGGCGGCTGACAGCTGCGGTGCGCGACGAGGCCAACGCGCGTTTGCAGCGGCTGCGATCGACGGGATGATGGTAGCGGTATCTTGTGCGGTTGGTGATGAAGATGGAAGGAACTCCGTTCCGGCAAGATTCCTCGCTACGCTCGGAATGACGGGGCGCAGGAAATACGTGAGGATGATTGACATCCCGCCGTGTTACTAATCCGGCGGGCCACTATTTATAGAGGAGTGCAACCCTTGGCACGTATTGGCGTTTTGCTGGCTTTCACGCTGGTCGTTTTGGCGTTTTGCGGTCCCGCGTTCGCCCAGGACGATGGCGGGAGCGGTTCGGTCATGCGCGTCTTCGACCACTTCCTGGTCAAGGGCGGGTACATAACGTGGTTCGTGTTGGTGCCGCTCTCGGTGGCCACTGTCGCGCTGACCATCGAGTACTGCGTTTCCATTCGGCGTCTCACGTTCGTGCCCCCGGAGACCTACCGCACGATTTCGGCGCATCTCAATGATCGCGCCTATGCGGACGCGATCAAGTACGCCTCGACCGATCCGAGCGTTTTGGGCAGCGTGCTCAACACCGCACTGTTGGAGGCGCGCAACGGTTTCTCCGCCATGGAACGGGCGGTCGAAGAAGCGCTCGAAGAACGGTCCGCACGCCTGTTGCGGAAAATCGAGTACCTCAATGTGATCGGCAACATCAGCCCCATGGTCGGACTGTTCGGGACCGTTTACGGCATGATCGGCTTGTTTGCGTCGATCCGTGCTGCCGGCGGCATGCCCGAGCCCGCCCGTATCGCGGACGACATCTCCGTTGCGCTGGTGACGACTTTCTGGGGTCTGTTGGTGGCCATCCCCGCATTGAGTGTGTTCGCGATCTTTCGGAACCGCATCGACGTCTTGACCGCTGAATGCGCTCTGGCCGCCGATCGACTGTTGGCGTCGTTTAGGTCCGGCGATGACGGTCCTGCAGCGTCGGCTGCCACCATGGCGACCCCGCCTGTGTAGGGACAGACCATGGCATCCAAGAAGAGATACCATCCTAGACCGTCCTTGACCTTCAACATGGCCCCCATGATTGACGTCGTGTTTCTCTTGATCATCTTTTTCGTGCTGGTGAGTACGTTCGCTTCGGCGGAGCGCATCGCCATGGAGCTGCCCCGCCCCGATCACAGTCAAGCAATCAACGTCAAGCTCACCGATCGCGTGATCATCAACGTGCAACTGGTAAGCCCCGATTCCCCCGAGACCTCGGGCGTAGCCTACAGCCTCGGGCCTAACCGCCCGCAGTCATTGGCGGTGATTTCGGAACGGCTGATGCAGCACAAACGCGTCGTCTCGGATCTGAAGGTCGTGATCCGCGCCGATCGCCGCGTGCAATATGGCGACGTCCGCGAGGTCATGGAAATCGTAGCGGAACATGGCATCCAGATGATGAACATCGTCGCCTACGTGGGCGACGCGGGGCCGAACTCGTGAGCGCGAACAGGAGACATCCCGCCTGTGACGACGGTGTCGTGCATTTTCGTCCGCGTCGCAAGCGGGCCCAGCGCGAACTGACCTCGCTCACATTGAACTTGGCTCCCATGGTCGATGTTGTGTTCCTGCTGCTGATCTTCTTCATCTCCACGACGACTTTCGAGCGCGCCGAAGGTCTCCTCGCTGCCCAGCTTCCGAAGCAGGGTAGCTTTGCCGATTCGATCGCACTGCCCATCTCGCCGATCATCGTGCATCTGGAGCAGACCGGTCCGGGTCCGACCGACTACTCCATGCGCATCGAGAACTTCGTGGATCATCCGACGACTTTCAGTGAGTTGTCAAAGTTCCTGAAGGGCGTGCAGGGCAACCCCGGATTCGACGATGAGACGCCGGTCGTTCTGAAAACGGCGTTCCAAGTGAAGTGGGACCACGTCGTCGGTTGCTGGAACGCAGCCGTCGCAGCCGGGTGCAAGCATGTGTCGTTCGGAGTGGAATAACCGCGAATTGTGCTGTGGCGTCCTCGTTTTCGTAGCCGCTCTCGGGTGGGCTACTGCCGTCGGGGCAGCAGAACCGTATCCCGAAGAGCACCGGTTTGAGTCCAAAGCGTTTTACGAGGGTCTGCGAAAACGCGGATTGACCGATCTGTTGGCGCTGCACCTTCGCGAGCATCCGCCAGCCGACGCTGTCGACGCGCTGCTGCTGGCGCGAGATATCAAGCTTGCTCAACACGCCGATCCGTCGCGCAGCAATGCAGACCGCGTCAACGCGCTCGCAGAATCCAATCGCCTGCTGGAATCGCTGATCGAGCACAATCCCAATGGCCGGCGGACACGCGCCTGGCAAATGGAACTCGGTAAGAGCTTGCTCTACGCGGAGGCGGACCGCTACACATCCAGTATTCTCTATCGCGGTGGGACAGCCGCCGACGCTGTTGCGTTGCAAGGGTTGATGGAGCGGACGCTGGCCGTGTTCGGCACACTGTCACACCAGTTCCAGGAGGAGTACGAAAGCCTCGATGATTTGCCCCCGGCTGAATACGATCGCCGGGAGGGATTGGGCGAGATCGCCAAACTCGAACAGGACATGGCGCTGGCGGATTATCTGCAAGCGTGGGCTCGCTTCTATCGCGGGATTTCTCGCGACGCTGACGATACCGAACGCTTAACCGATTTTCGCGAAGTGCTCGAATACCTCGAAGACCGCTCGCATCTGTTGGCATCGCCGCATTCCGCCAGCCACCACCAAGCGCAGGCGTTGCTGCTCGCCGGCATGAGCGATCGACGCCTCGGTCAATTCACGCCTTGCCGCGAGCGTTTGGGGTTGGCGATCGACATCGTGGCTGCCTTGCCGGAATCAGACAACCGGCAGAAACTCGATTGGGTGGTTACGCTGGCCCGTATCGAGTTGGTTCGCAGCCTGAGCGATGCCGGCCGGTTCGACGGGGCGCGGCAGGCGCTTGGCTTGTTCAAGCGGCAGGTTGAGAGCTCCACGCCGGACGAATTTGGAAAGATGCTGATGGTCGCGCTGCTGGAGCGCGCAACGTACCGCGAGTTCGCGCGGCGTATCGATGGGGCGGACAAGCACGGCGAGGCGGACGAGTTGCGCGTACGCGCCGTTGGTACGCTGGCGACGCTCGCGCGAAAGGACGCCGCCAGCCGCGATAAGATCTACGGAGCGCTGTACGAAATCCTGAGCGAGGAAACGGAAGTCGATTCGCTTTCACCATTCGAGCGAAGTGCCTATCTTGCGGGCGCGCTCGGCAAAGCCGACACTCTGGCCGAAGAAATCGACGCCCGTCTGGCGGCGGGCCTGCCAACGACCGATTCTGAGATTATCGCCGCAGAAGAACAGCGAAGACGTGTGCTGGAGTCGGCCATTGACGTGGGGCGTGCGCTTTCAGTGTCGCAGAGTGACACTCCCGGCGTGCTTCGTGCCGAGGCCCGCTTCAATCTCGCTGTGGCCTTCCACCGTCGCGCGCGACGACTCGACGCAGCCACCGCGTTTCTCTCCGTCGCACAGCACGACCCGGAGTATCCCAAAGCGCAGGACGCCGCTACATTTGCTGTGCAACTGGCCTGGGAACTTCAGGAGGATGCAGTCCTCGCAGGGCGAAGCGAGATTCAAGAACTGTACGAACATTCCTTGCGAACCTTGACGGAGCAGTTTCCTGAATCCGAAAGCGCGCGGTATTGGCAGTTCTTCCGCGGGCAGTATCTGGCCGGCACCGATCGTCTCGAGGACGCAGCCGATGTCTATGCGAGGGTCAGTCCCGATCACGAACGCTACGCAGAGGCTGTCTATCTGTCGTCCGAAGCCAATGCGGAGTTGCTAAAACGCTTCGCCGCACAGAACCCGGGCAACAGCCGAGCGATTACGAGCCGTGCGACGATGGCCATCCGCGCCGCGCAGGATGCCACCGAGCAGTTGACCCGGGCCGTCGCCAAGGCTTCGTCCGCAGCTCGACGCGACGAACTGCATCGCTTGGCGGCGCGGTCCAAGATCCTCACGGCTGAATTGTGCGTCATCCCCCGCGTGAGCAGGTGGAAGCGCGCACTGGATACACTGGAAGGCTTCGAGGGCGAATACCCCGCGCAATCCGTGTTGATAGGCCGCGTTTTGCGTACGCGCATGATCGCGCTCGAATCGCTCGGCCGCGTCGAAGAGGCATCGCAGATGATCCCGCGGTATGTGGCCAACGATCCGCAGGGGGCAGTGCCCACGCTCCAGGGACTATTCGACGCGCTTCGAGAGGAAATCGAACGTCACACGAATGCCGGTCGCATTGATCAAGCCCGCGCCCGCGCGGAACTGGCAGTCGTTATTGCGGAAGGCATCTACAACGTCGCCCGCGAACAGCCCCAGTTATTTAACGTTGATGCCGTCTATGCCGTACGCATCCAGTTGGCCGAGGCGACCATTGAGTCCGGGGACCACAACCGCGCGCAATCGCTGTTCGCCGAGTGCATCAAAGAGGACGCATTGCGATACGACGACGGCGAACCACGCGACATCCGCGCAATCAAGGGAAGTGCCGAGGCCCGCTATCAGCTGGGCGACTATGAGGCTGCACTGCCGCTTTTCAATCGTGTGTTCCGTGGCGGCGATCAGGGAACGCGGTTATGGTGGCATGCGTTGCTGCGCGACTTGCAGTGTCGCACACAGCTAGACGGCGACCCAAGCGGGATCGTCAAGGTGATCCAGCAGCGCAGATTCTTCGATCAGCAGATGGGCGGAGCGGACCTTCGCCGCCAGTTCGACGCCTTGTTGGAGACGAACGAAAAACGCTAGCGTGGGATTTTTCCGAGCCCTGACCGTGCGGGAGGAGACGCAGCGAAAGGAACACCGAAGTGCTCAACACGATGCGACTGAATACCGACCAAGCGATGCTGCTGGTCATCGATATGCAGACGAAACTGCTGCCGCTCATCGACAACATGGAGCGTGTCCTCGAAACATCCTGCCTGCTGGTGCGCGCAGCCGAGCTTTTCGAGTTACCCGTCATTGTTACCGAGCAGTACCCCAAGGGAATAGGCCCCACTGTTGCCGAATTGGTCGGCGTCCTAGAGCCGATCAATCCCGCGACCATGGAAAAAGCATCCATGAGCGTCTGCGGCGAGGAGCCCATACGCGAACGTCTGCGCGAAATCGATCGTGAGCAGATCATCATCTGCGGCATTGAGGCTCACGTCTGCGTCCAGCAGAGCGTGCTCGATCTGCTTGCCATGGACTATCAGGTCCACGTCTGTGCCGACGCCGTCGGCTCGCGCGCCGCGATCGACTACAAAATGGCGTTGCACCGCATGCGTCAATCCGGCGCGACGGTGACAACGGCGGAGACGGTGTTGTTCGAGCTCATCGAACGATGCGACGCAGAGAAGTTCAAGCCCATGCTCGAACTCGTTAAGTCACGCTGAGGGCTGCACGCACGTCATGAGTACCTACTTCGACGAAGATGATCGGGACGCACCTCTGGAGCAAGACGTAGACGCCGACGACGAGGCCAATGAGATATTGCCCTGCCCGTCCTGCGGGCAGGAAGTATTCGAAGACGCCGAGCGATGTCCTTACTGTGGTGACTGGATAACCCCTGGAAGTGCCGGCGGGCGGCTGCACTGGGTGTGGATGATCGCCGGAGTCCTTGCGTTGGCTGCGTTCATTACGGTATCGGTGCTGTGATGGCTGATCCCGTTGAGGACATAGACCTCCACTGCCTGGAATGCGACTATAACCTCACCGGCGTTGAATCCGCCCGCTGCCCCGAGTGCGGCTGGGCGATCAACTACGCTGTCTTGCAGATCGCCCGCGACCCTACGGTGGCCGGTGCACAGGTCTCCATGCTCGCAGCGCTCTGCGGTGTCGTCGGGCTCATTCCGTTCGGACTGCTCGCGGTATTGCTGTGGTACGGACGGTGGCTGACCGGACCACCGGCTGCATCGCTGGCATTCGCATTGACGACGACTGCGTGCGCGATTCTGCTTCTCGTCCTGGCGTTCTATGTCATCCCGACGGCGCGTCTGTGGCCGGTCTACGCACCGCGGTTTGCACTTACTTGTCGCGTCGCCGCGGCGGCGCAATTGGTATCTGTCATTGTCGGCGTCGTGCAAGCCAACACATACGGTGTGATCGGGTTGGTATTGGGGTTTCTGCTGGCCTCGGGAGTCGCTTGGGTGCTTCTGTTTGCGACATTCGTTGCACTGTCCGCGAAGGGCGACATCCTTCAGGGTTATCTCGACGAACAGTCGCGCCGTGGCGACGAAAAGGAGTCCGACGCTCCCTTCATAGTCCACGCGACCGGGCGGTTTTCGCCGGAGCACGTTGAAGTCGTTTGGGACGATACCAAGAGAGAGACCAACCCGGAAATCGAAACATCCATCGAAGCCATTTGGACCGAGAAGCGGCGCCAAGCGGATCGCAGCGATCAGATTCTGTACAATGGTCCGGTTGGTCGGCTGGTCGCCTTTGAAGTCGAACGAACGCGGCTTGTATTGCGAATCGGCGCGACCGACTATCGCGATTTCGTCGGCACGAACATCAGCCACGTTGATCAGGCTCAAAGATATGACACGCGACTGCGGGCAGATCCGCTGGGAACGTCTGCAACCGTCTTGACCTCCGACGGCCACCTTCTATACGGTCGTCGAGGCGAGCGGGTCGCATCTCACGCAGGCGGACTGCACACATTCGGCGGCATGTTGGAGAAGAAAGACCAGCGATCCGACAATTGCTACGACGTATTCGGCGCGGTGCGACGCGAACTGCGCGAGGAATTGCATCTGACGGAGCGCGAGATTGTCGACGTCGTCTGCACCGGTCTCGTCCGCGATTCTCACACGCTGCAACCGGAATTGCTCTTCGACGCGGAGGTGAGTCTCACGAGGGGCGAGATTCTGTCACGTTTCGACGCAGCCACCGACGAGGAACACACCGCCATCGAAGGGTGTCTCGATGAACCCGAGGCCATTGTCCCCTTCGTCAACCGGTCGCAGCCCGTCGTCCCCGTCGCGCTCGCCGCTATCCTCCTGCATGGCCGCGCAAACTGGGGACTCGACTGGTACGAAAGCACCGCGTATGTTCTCTTCGGCGATCTTCCCAGACACACGACCCAACGAGGCGGCCAGTGAAACGTAGCGCCAGAAAAACAACACCAAAGGTCGTTGACGGTAAGGTCCAGCGCAAGAACCGCTCCGCCGAGACGCCGAACTATTACAATACGCCGCAAGACGTACCAGTGATCGATCGTCAAAAGTCCGGCCACGGGTATCGTCATCTCATCAAGAAACGCGAACTCGTCGACTTCATCAGCATCCTCCCGGACTGGGAAGAACTGTCCAGAGGCCTCAATGCGGTCGTCCTTGCATCGGGTGAGTTCAACGTCGACGGCTGGTATGGTTCCGGGGTCGTTGGAATCTGTGCTTGGGATCGCGTGCTGGCGCGCGAGTTGGACCCGTCGTACTATGCTGAGCACCGCGACCTCTTTGCTCGTCTCGGCGTCCCCTGTCGGAAAACCGGCGGCGTCTGGTCATGCGAATTCAACGAAGCGACCGCCCGCGCCTATCAACTCGTCCACGTGTTCCTTCACGAATTGGGCCATCATCACGATCGAATGACGACGAAGTCGAAGGGGCGTGCCAACCGCGGCGAAGACTACGCCGAAAACTACGCGATCCAATACGAGAAGGTGATCTGGAACCGCTACCAGGAAGTCTTCGGATTGGTATAGCGCTCCGCCGCGAGCGTCGCTCGCGATCGCATGGTCGTGTCAAGCTGCGGCTGCGCTCCGACGCGACACGATGGCCAACCCAATCAACATGATTCCACTCAGCGCGACCATGCCCCATTGCGATACGGTCGGAATCGGCTCTGCAATCTCCGACATGCAATCCGACGAGCAGCCATCGCCGCTGACGTTGTTGCCGTCGTCGCATTCTTCCGCGCCGTCCATCAGACCATCGCCGCACGTCGGGCCGAAAAACGTCATTGCATATGCGTACGACTCTTCGCCGACGGCTTGTCCGATGTGGCGTCCGGGCAGGTCGTCTGCCGGCGGATGTATCCCGCCCCATATGCGAGACAGGCTGCACTGATCGGAAGCGTCAAAATAGCTCGCCCACTGGAGGGTCACGTCCATGCTGGGTCCGTCCTCGAACACCAGGAACTCGTTCTGGGGACAATGGAACTCGCCCAGACCGCCCGGAAAATACGGCGACCCGGTGATTTCGGTCATGATGACAGCCGCCGCGCGACTGTACGTGCTGTGGCCCGAGACGTACCCGGCGAAGGGCGGCGTCACAAAGCTCGGCCGCTGGTAAGGCCACCAATTCTCAGCCAGGATCCAGCCCACCCCCGCGGTATCGACATCGGGATTGGCGATGTAGTCATGTCCTCGCCAACTATGGAGCGCAATCTTGCCTTCCTCACCAGCCAGGTGCGCGTGACGCTCGCCGGCCGCAGTCGATGCCGCCGTCACCACCTCGATCAGTCCCGGACGCAGGTTGATTCCGCCCGCGTGAAACGAAGGCGCCAGCGGGTCCGAGCACTGGCCAAGGTCGCACATGTAGCGAATTGCAGAGACTGGGCGAATGTAGTCGTACCATCCCTTGACGCCCCACGCCGCAATCGCGCAATCGTGCATGGCCCCACCCATCGCGAGGTACAGCTTCACATCCCACTCAAGATCGTCGAGCACGGGACCGGC
>JAJDDU010000352.1 GCA_029260155.1 Phycisphaerae bacterium
TGAGACTCTTTGGACAATTCAAACTTGTGGGCATGGTGGCCGCGACAGTGGTCTGCTTGACAACGGCGGTCGGTGCTCAGGAGAAAGTAGCCGAGACGGTCCACAACTTGTCGATCAGTGGCCCGGGAGAGGTACGGGCAGAATCGGAAGAGCAGGTGTGCGTATTCTGTCACGCCCCGCACAACGCGGGCGGCGCTCGGCCGTTATGGAATCGCGAGATGCCGATGGCCAACTACCGAATCTACCGGTCGTCGACGTTTGACGCCGCCCCCGGACAACCGACCGGGGCGAGCAAGTTGTGCCTGAGTTGTCACGACGGGACGATCGCGCTGGGTCACATCCTCAACCGGTCGGAACGCATTCGAATGGCAGGGGGAGATTTCATGCCTGCCGGTCTTTCGAATCTAGGGACCGATCTGTCGGACGATCATCCGGTCAGTTTTCAGTACACCGCGGGGCTGGCTGCGTCGGACGGTCAGTTGAAGGCTCCCAGGTCGCTGCCGGCGGTCGTAAAGCTGGACCCATCGAGCGAAATGCAATGTACGGCTTGCCATGACGCCCATCACAACAAGTATCGGAAGTTCCTGACGCTCAGCGACGAGTTCGGGGTCCTGTGCAACGCGTGTCACGACATGAACGGCTGGAATGCTTGCTCGCACAGCACCGCGAGTCGGGACGTGTCCGGGGTGGCGGACGGCGACTGGCCATACAGTACGGTGGCGCAGAACGCATGTCGGAGTTGTCATCGAAGTCACGGCGCCGGGGGGCGCGAACGGCTTCTGATGTACGAGCGTAAAGAGGACAACTGCCTGCAGTGTCACGACGGGCGGGGCGCTCAATTCGACATCCGCGCTGAGCTGGACAAGCCAAGCAGCCACGATCCGCGCCGATACCAGGGTATTCACGACCCGGTCGAAACGCTGGCGGGCTCGACGCCGCACGTCGAGTGCTCCGACTGTCACAATCCTCACGCGTCGACACCGACGGTGGCCGGGCCGGGTTTCAAAGGCTACGTCCCTATCGGTCCGACGCTGATGGGCGTTCCGGCGGTGACCGCGCGTGGCACGCACATGACGGAGGCGCAGTTCGAATACCAGGTTTGCTTTCGGTGTCACGGTGATGAGCCGGTGCCGATTTCTCGGCGGGTTGCCCGGCAGGCGGAGCAGTCGAACTTGCGTTTGAAATTCAGCGCGACGAATCCAAGCTACCATCCGCTGATCGCGGCCTCGCCCGCGGGGGAATCGATCAGCCTGGATCCGAGTATCCCACGCGCGACGCTTCTGCGGTGTACGGACTGCCACAACAATAACAGTGGGCGTCGTTCGGGCGGTGCCGGTCCCGACGGCCCACACGGGTCGATCTATGACTTTCTGTTGGAGCGCAATTACACGGTACGTGATGGCGCGGCGGAGAGTGAGTTCGATTACGCCCTGTGCTACAAGTGTCACCGCCGGGCGAGTATTCTGAACGACGAGAGTTTTCCGACGCACAGTCTGCACGTTCGCGATCAAAACACGCCATGCTCAGCGTGTCACGATCCACACGGGATCAGTCGCGTGGCGGGCGGCGGGTCCGACCATACGCATCTGATCAACTTCGATCTCGACATCGTTCGGCCATTGGGTCGCACGGGGCGATTGGAGTTTCGAGACATGGGCCGTCTTGCCGGCAGCTGCACGATGAGCTGCCACGGGGCTGATCACGACGCGTTGGAATACGGCGGGTGACAGATGGCGACCCTGCGCTTCACTCTATCAGGTCGATCATGCGGATGACGCCGCGCGGACATTCCGCGGCGCAGACACCGCAGCCTTTGCAGTAGTCCATTTCGACGTGGAGACCGTCGCCCTCGCGCACGGTGATGCCCTCTGGGCAATACGTGACGCATCGATCGCAGAGGTTGCACACGCCACAACTGAAACAGCGCTGGGCTTCCGCGAGTGCGGCATCCAAATCGCCGTTGTCGGACAGCCCGCCATAGGCTTCGGCGAATCCAGTGCGTCGAACCTCGGGGGACAATACCGCGCCGCTTCGACGCGGGGCGTGTGAGAACAAGTGCATCTTGACATTGCCGGGCGTGGCGACAGGGGTCGGGGCGGCGGGGAAGAGGTTTTCGCCGGTGAGGCTTTGGTGAATGTGCAGCGCAGCACGGTGCCCGCTGCCGATGGCGGCGGTGACCGTTCCCTTGCTGGCAGCAAAATCACCGCCGGTGAATATGGGTCCTGCGGTTAGGCTGAGGGTGGCAAGCCCCTCTTGAGCCTGGATTCCTTCGGGAAGGATGGATCGATCCGGCGCTTGTCCCAAAGCGAGGATCACGGTATCGGCGTCCACGGTGATGTGTTCGCTTTCGTCGAAGGTCGGCGCGAATCGTCTTTGGCGGTCGAAGACGGCGACGCACCGCTTGAACTCAACGCCGGTCGCTCTTAACTTATCACCTAGAATGGCTGCGGGGCCCCAACAAGTGTTGATCTCGATGCCTTCTTCCTCTGCCTCTTCGATCTCCTCCACGTGTGCGGGCATCTCGCCGCGTGACTCCAGGCAGAACAAACGAACGGTCGCGGCGGACAGGCGCACGGCTGTTCGGGCGACGTCGATTGCGACGTTTCCACCTCCGATCACGACCACGTCCTGTCCTTTGAGACCGATTTCTCCCGTGCGGGCGCGTCCAAGGAAATCGATGCCCTGATGGACGGTGTCGGAGGCATCGCCGCCGAGGTCTATGTACCTCGTGCGCTGCAGGCCGGTGGCTACAAAGACCGCGGCGTATTGGTTTGACAGGTTCAGCAGCCCCTCTCGGGTGATGTGCTGCCCTGTTTGCGGCGTGACATCGTATTGGAGAATACGCGCGATCTCGCGGTCCAAGACGTCGTGCGGAAGTCGGTACGCGGGGATTCCGGTGCGTAAGACGCCGCCAAGCTCGTCATCGCGCTCGATGAGTGTGACGCGATAGCCGAGGCGGGCGAGGTGGTAGGCTGCGCTTAGTCCGGCGGGGCCGGACCCGACGACGGCGACCTTTTCGTCGCGCGAGGGTCTCATGACACCCCTCCAGCGTCCACGGTCCGCGACGTAGCGTTCGAGTTCGCGGATGTTTGTGGACTCGTCATGTAGCCCGCGATTGCATGCGGTCATGCAGGGCGCGGGGCACACCCGACCACAAACACCGGGGAGCGGTGTCGTTTCGAGGAGGATTTCGAGTGCCCGGTCGTAGTCATTCTTGGCGGCTGCCGCGATGAAGCCCTGAATGTTGTTGCCGGCTGGGCAGACGTCGTTGCACGGCGGTGTCAGGTTTGTTCTGGAGGGGTTTCGCGTTGGCCAAGGTCCCGGACGAGGGCAGAACGCGCGCTTGTACACGAGGAGCATCGCGGCGAGCAAGAGGAGCAGGTCGGCGACGCCCATGGCGAGCTTGGCTTGGCGTTGTCGGGCGTCGTGCAGCGCGTGGACCAGCTCGAAATCGTAGGCTGTTCGTTTGGCGACGCTTTCGATGGATTTTGCGACCTCTGCAATCTCGCGGAGATTGCACCCGTGTTGGACACGCCGCAGGTCGGCGCGTGTCACCTCAAGGTGAGCGTTCATCTCAGCCAAGCCGAGGCTTCGGTATCCCATTCCCTGCAGTTTCGCGAACTGCTCCGCGGCTGTTCTCATCAGCTCGTCGGACTCTTCGAGCGTCTTGCGGACATGGGCCACTGCGTTCATTGTTTGGGGCTGATGGCACAACGAGCATCGGCCTTGTTCTTCGCGTGGGCGCGGATCGATGATCTCTATTGTGGCGCGTTTGATGGCGTGGCTGCCCCGTCCGTGGCAGAAGAGGCACGACGGCGCTCCTCGTCTGCCATGCTGACTACCGAACTGTTTCTCGACGGTCTCCGAGTGACACTTGGCGCAGATATACGCGATGCCGCGTTCGCGCGACATCGCCACTCCGCCGAGTCTCTGGAAGAGGCAGCTGGGGACACCCGCTTCTCCATGCGGGCTTTCCAGTCGCCGCTCAGTGCTCCAGACGTGGCACTCTTTGCACGCGAAGGAGGCTGTTGTCGTGGAACGGCGTGTGATCTCGGGCCCGGCGCGGTCTCTCAAGAAGCGGAATTCGGCATTGAACGTCGCGTGCGCTGCCTTGGCGAACTCGTCGTCGGAGACGAACTGCTCGCGGGTCAGTGTCTCATCGCCGCCGTGGCAGTCCTGACAGGCGACGCCGTTCTCATGGTGAACGCTTTCGTTCCAATTATGCACAATCTCGGGCAGACGGCCCTCTTGGGCGCTGTGACACTCTATACACGCATTCCCGGCGAACACATCTATGTCAGTTTGCCCACCATCGGCGTCGGAAGTCGAACAAAGGAACAGCAGCACTAGGATCGCGGTGTTCATGCGCTGTGGTCCTTCGATTCCTTCGAGATGGACCGAATCCTGCCGCGCTCTCCCGCCAACAGCACATAGAATATCACCGTGGCCGCACAGATGCTGATGATCAATAGTGGCGGAGGTGGCCAAGTCCCCCAGAACGTGAATGCGAGGAACACGAGAATGACGACCGTGACCACTGCCCCGTGGAGCAGCCCCCTGCTTTCGGGCGCTTTGCGGCGCACGATGTACGGCAGGATACACGCAGCGACGATGAAGAGTCCCTGCGTCAGGACACCTGCAGTGTTTCCCGAGACGCCGACAAACTCGCTGGGAAAGAGCTTCAGCCATTGAAAGCAGGCGAGAAAGTACCACTCGGGCCGAATGTGGATGGGCGTGATGCGCGGATCGGCGGGCGTTGATTCGTGCGTCCAGTGGCCTAAGCCCCATTGTTCGAGGATGACGGGTAGCACCGCTAGAACCGTCAACACAGCCAATGTGCACAGCGCGGCGACGGTTCCACGAATCGCGGCGTTCGGCCACATGGGCTCGAGCTGATCGGATCTGTACTGTTTTCGATAGTCGACTGGCATACGCGCAAAACCCCGATCACGGTCTACAACAGTTTCGAGACTCCCATTCGCCGGACCATGATGTAATGTGCGATTAGTCCGATTACGATGATTGCGGGCAATACGGACACGTGCATTGCATAGAAGAACCCCAGTGTTTCACCGGAGACGATGGGACCACGTCGGAGCCAATCCGCGATGGGTTCGCCAACAATGGGCACCGAGCCGGGGATTTCGACACCAACGCTGACGGCCCAATAGCTCAGGTTGGTCCACGGGAGGAGGTATCCGGTAAACTCCATAGCCAGTGTCAAACAGAGCAAGGCAATGCCGGACAGCCAATGGTATTCACGAGGCGGATGGTAAAGTCTGTAATACGTAACGCGTGCCATGTGCATCAGAACGAGCGCGATCATCATGTCGGCGCCGACAGTGTGGATGCGTTGAATCAACCAGCCCATTTGCACATTGCTCTTGATGAATGTCACGGAATCCCATGCGCGGGCGGGATCCGGCTTGTAGTAGACGAGCAGGAGAACGCCGGTGTACGCTTGGATCATAAAGAGCAGGAATGCGAGTCCTCCGAAACATCCGGCCCACCCGATGGACCTTGGCACGAGCGGCGGTGGCAGGTGCGGTTCGAGCAGGCGCGCGGTGCCGTACCGACCTCGCGGGTGCGGCGGCTCTGCCGGAGTGTCTTGTTTTGTGGGTTGCTCTGCCATTACGTCGACCCCGAGATATCGGTTACCTTCAGCACGCCTTCTTCGACGACGAATGTCACCCGGCGAAGGGGCGCGTTTGCGGGTCCTGCTATGGGGTTTCCCAAAGCGTCGAACTTGGCTCCGTGGCAGGGGCATTTGAAAACCTGGTCCGCCGAGTCCCAACGAACGATGCAACCTAGATGGGAGCACTCGCCGTCGAAGGCACGGATTTCGTCGCCCTGCTTGATGACGACGATCTGTTTGCCGCGGTGTTCGCCCCAGTAGCCCTCGCCGTCGACAAGATCCTCAACCGACACCTCAAGCAGTTCGACGGGACCGAGCGCCTTGGGCAGGCGAAGGAAGGCGACGATTGGATAGCTGGTGGTCGCTGCCGACGCCGCCGCGGTTCCCCCGATCACGGCCTTGCAAAACCGTCGACGCCCACCATGAGCCGGCGAATCCTGCAGTGGATCGTTCGGGTTTGCATCGCTCATTTCTGGTACTCCGGTTTCAAGCCTGCGGGCGGGGCCTCGCCCAACTCACTCTGGCCACGATCATATGCTTTCGCCTCGTGACACGCCGGCAAACACATACCCCCGTTGGGCAATCTCGTGTAGTTGATCTCGATCTCCCAATCGCGCGGTCCGAAGGGTACGGTGTCGCGAATGTGGAAAGCCCTTCCGGAGGCGTGAACCTCGTGACACGCCAAGCAGTTGCGGCCCCTTCGCTCCTTGTTGACGTGGAGCAAGTGGAGGTTGCGTTCCTGGTCGCGGAACCCGGTGGCGCCGACGGCGTCTTCCGCCATTGCCAAGCGTTCGACGTGACACTCGAAGCAGAGCGCATAGGCTGCGATATCGAATGGGGCGTAGAAGTCCCCGGGATAGTCCTTGCGCAAGAGGGCGGCGCGGGGTGACGCGTGGGGGTCGTGACAGGGCGTGCATTTGCCTTCACGAATCGGACCGTGGTGACGCGGGTTCGCCTTGAGCGCGAATGCCATGTCGGCGATGGTGTGGCCGTCCTGCGCAAGCAATGGCTCGTTGTGACACGAAAGGCAGAGCTCCTTTTCGGATCCCGCGAGTAGAAACGGCAGCACACTGCTGTGCCCAACGTGGCAAGCGCGACAAGACTCATCGGTCGACAAGGCCCCGTGTACGACGGCAGAGGTTTCCACGAGCATTCGCATCGCGTCGTGTTCATGGCAGGAGAAGCACAGTTGGGGGACCGCATCGCGGAGTTGCCTTGGATGCCCGGTGGTGTGCGCATCGTGGCATGCCAAACATCGTCCCTGCTGAACGGGAGCGTGCGAGTTCCCGACCAGCTCGACACGTGTCCACATGTCTTCATGACACGTAAGACAAAGCTGCGGAGGCTCTGCGGGCAGGAGCTTGGGCAGCCACGAGGAGTGGGGCTCATGACAGACATTACAGGCCCCCACCGTCTGGGGCGGGTTGCCGCCCTGTCCGCCCCGGCCGTGGTCTTTCGGCTTGTGGCAGGGCAGGCAGAGTGCGCCGGATGGGTCACCGAGCAAGCTCTTGGGGTAGTCGCTGCCGTGCGGATCGTGGCATTTGACGCACTCGCGGTCGGCGACCGGCTTGTGGACCACCGTGCGTTCGGCTTTTGTGTGGCAGTAGACGCAGAGCTCGGACTTTGGAACGACCAATCCGAACGTGTGTTTTCGGACATCTTCAGCGACATGGCAGGATTCGCACTGCTTCTGTGCGGTAGGTCCGTGAAGGAACCGTCCGGCCATGGTCTTGGTGTGACATTCGGCCGTCGCGCAGGAATCAACGGGGCCTGTGGGGCGTTCCGGCTGCGTGACAGGCGGTTCGGCGGGAGTTTGGCCCGCAGCGCGCAGCCCTGGCAGCAGTGCCAAGAGAACGCTGCAAGCCGTCCGGCTGATCCGCAAAGAGCACAACTCCAACGTTGGTCCGTGAGGCCCGGCCTACGCTGCCGGGCTCAACGCACCTTTCGATGTCCGTTCGCCTAGTCGATTCACCATTCTAACATAACCGTGTGCAAGAAGCATGCCACTTCGGGCGACGCGCGACCTCTCGCCTGCCGGAGGGACCTGACATATGGAGTAATGGTTCATTGTGCGAAGCGATACTGCATTCAGGACGGCAAGTGAACGGAAACTGTCGTTGCCGGGGCGCGAAACTGTCGTGATCGCCCTTGTGACGTTACGCAATCGCCGGTTGATCCGGATGGGGGCTGTCCGTACGCTAGGTATGGGATGTGCAGGATCCCACTTGGGGCGGTTGGTGGATCGTCCGAGGAGCTTGATGGTGGCCACCGGGTATCGGGGAAACTCCACGCGATGCACCTACCCGCGAATCAGTTATTGGCCGACCGCTTCGAATTGCGGCGTCGCATTGGTGTCGGCCCGGAGGGCACTGTGTTTGCGGCGCTGGATCGCGCGACCGGCAAGGACGTCGCCCTCAAGATACTGAGGCCGGACGCGTTGGACGGTGCATACGTCGAGACTTGCCTTGCTGAGGAAATCGAACACGCCAGCAGCCTGAATCACGGAGGCATCGTTCAGGTACATCCGCTCGAACGGGATGGTGATCTGCGGTTCATCCCGATGGAACTGCACGAGGGAACGACTCTGCGACACGAGTTGACCGCGATGCGGACGGACGGACGGCGCTTCCCGGTGGCGGAGGTGGTTCGCGTCGGTGTTGCGCTTTGCAGCGCGCTGGCGTACGCCCATCAGCAGATGGTCCACCGCGGGATCAAACCCGAGAACATCCTTCTTTGCGACGACGGCGCCGTGAAGCTGATGGACTTCGGGATGACGCCTCGTCGTTCCACCGAACAAAATGGGGTGATCGGGACGTCAGTGCTGGCGGCGCCCTATCTCGCTCCGGAGCAGTTTTCTGAACAATCCCATACCGACCATCGGACGGATCAATACGCCACAGGCGCCGTGCTGTACGAGATGTTGACTGGTGAGGCGCCGGTCGGGCGAACGAGGACGGCACGGGAACGTCGCGGTGAAACGCCGCGGGCTCTGTCACGCGCTCTGGATCGGGCGCTCGAACCGAACCCGGATGATCGTTTCGGCGATATATCCACGTTCGTCAAGGCGTTCGCCGATTCGTCCGCCGCTCGCAGGCCTCGCGTGCGCTTCATGATCGTCGCGTTGGCGGTTCTGTCGATCACGGTCGCGGGTGCCGCATTCGAGCGATGGCGTGCTCCAGTCGGGTTGATGGTCCGCGAGTTTCTGCGCGACCCCGAGAAGCACGCATTGGCTGAGTCGATACGATTGCAGGCGATGGCTGCTGCATCCAACTGGCGGAGGATTGCGGAGTTACTTCCGGATGAGCAGTCGTCATCCACCGCCGATGCGGCGCCAGAGGCCTTGTCGGAAGGCGACAGGCACCTTGCGGCGTTGGATTATGATCGCGCGGCCGACTCTTTTGGACAAGCGTTCAAACTATTCGAGGACCAGATTTTCATCGCGACACAACGGATTCGAGACGAGCCATCGCGGGTCGCCGAAATCGCAAGAACAATGCGCGCTGCGCTCGGCGCACGTGAACATGTACTGTATGACCGGGTGGCAGAGGCTGCGCGGCATGTGGACGCCTGTGCGCAGACGCTTCGTGGCGCGCGGACGGCGGACGAGCGGGCGGCGATGCAATCGAGGCATCGAGATGCAGAGGCAGAGTTGGCATTGACGGAACGGCTTCTTACGCTGACTCGCGAGAACGTATTCGATACATCTACCCGGGACGCGATCGCTCTGGCTTTGGAACACGCGGATCAGTCGCTCGAAGAGGGGCATTACCGCGACGCGCTGTCTGCGTATGCACATACCCGAGACAGACTCAGTGAGCTGACGGCCTGGCCCGATAGAGTGGAGTCGGCATTGCGCAGCGAATCCTCGCTGCTTCAGCGGATCGAAAGGTCGGCGTCGGAACTCGGTCCCATTGCATCGTCGTTACCGAATGTTCAGTCGATGCTGGACAGCGCAGCGAACCAAGCAGCGCGGGGTGCGACCGAGCTGGCCGACGGGCGGGTCGTGGACGCTTTGGCGCTTATCGAATCGACGAACGATGCGTTGTCGGCGCGCACGGAACTCGCTGTCGCCGGGCTCCTTGAGCATGCGCGGGTGTGCGAGCGTGACGGCCGGCGGACGGCTGCGATACTTGCGTTGGACGAGTTACTTGCGTTGAAACCCAACGACAGTCCAGGCGGCGCGCTGCGTTCAACGATTCTCTCCGAACGACTGAGCAATTCTCTGGGTATGGAGTTCGTCTTCATTCCACCGGGCACATTTGAAATGGGGAGCTCGCCCGAGGAGGCAGGCCGTGGGGAGGACGAGCGTCGGCGTAGCGCAACAATCGGCGGGGGATTCTACTTGGGCACGACCGAGGTGACTCAATCTCAGTGGCGCGCCGTGATGAGCGGCAGCCCATCTAGATGGGAGGGCGACGGCCTTCCCGTCGAGAACGTTTCGTGGCAAGATGCGGTCTCGTTCTGCCGACGGCTAGGCGAGGCGGAGGGCGGTCAATATCGCCTGCCGAGCGAGATGGAATGGGAATATGCGTGTCGAGCAGGAACGACGGGGCCGTTTTCCTTCGGCGAGACGATCTCCAGCAGCCAGGCGAACTATGACGGGAATCACGCTTACGGGAGTGGTTCGAAGGGCGTTCTGCGCGGCAAGACCGTCGCGGTCGGGAGCTTTGCGCCAAATGCCTGGGGACTGCACGACATGCACGGCAATGTGTGGGAGTGGTGCTCAGACCTGCAAGCACTGAATCCTCAGGCCCCGCTTCGTGAGGCGGACCGAAAAAAGCCGATCGAGCGCCGTGTTCTTCGCGGCGGGTCTTGGCGTCACCGGCCAGAGTTTTGCCGGTGCGCCAATCGCGTGCGGGGAGCGGCGGACAGCCGACTTGATACCATCGGCTTTCGCGTGGTTTTGGAATCGGATTGATCGCCGGTAACACTTCAGCCGGGTGCGATGAGAAGAGACGGTGTTGGGTGGCACGGTCTTGCGGAGCGCAGCGCAGCAAGGCCGTGAGGTCCGCACGCTATCCCACGGCCTGGCTTCGCCAGACCGCGCCACCCGTGGCTGAACTCTTACGATCATCGTTGATCGAGACACCCGCTGTCACTCGCTCGCGGTTTGAAGCGCTGCCTGACCTTCGATGTTGGTTGCGTTGGGGTCCGCGCCGGCAGCTATTAGAAGCGCCACCGTTTCGTCGTGACTCTGCGTGACGGCCAAGTGCAGCGCGGTGTTGCCGTCTTGATCCTGGGCGATAACGCTTGCGCCCATCGCCAGCAATAACATTGCCTGCCCGTTGCGCCCGCCGAACGCGGCTACGTGGAGGGGGGTCCAGCCTCTGCGGTCTGCGGCATTGATGTCGGCGTCGTTGGCCATCAACAATTCCGCCAGACCGGCTGGAGCACCCAGTGCAGTGAGGTGCAACGGCGAGCGTCCGTCACGTCCTTGGGCATTGACGGCGGCGCCCGCAGCGACGAGCAACTCAGCCACCTCTACGTGATTGCGGAGTACTGCCCAGTGGAGCGGTGTCCATCCGTGGTGCGCCTCTGCATTGGGTTTGGCGCCCTGCGCGATGAGCGCGGCTGTCGCGATGTTGTCGCCGGTGACGGCGGCTACGTGGAGCGGGGTCCAGCTACCGAGATCTGAGACATTGACGTTGGCGCCCCCGCGGAGAAGAAGATCGATGATTGCGCTGTGGCGTAGCGCGACGGCGGCGTGCAGGACGGTGCGGCCATCCGGCGTTGTCGTAGTGAGGGCTGCGCCGGCGGCGAGCAGCGCCTTGGTGACATCGGTCCACCCAGCGGTGACAGCGTAGTGCAGGGCGGTCCTACCCCCGCCGTCCTTGGCATCGACGTCGGCCCCAAGGGTCATTAGGAGGTCCAGCACGTGGCTATGGCCTTTGAATGCGGCGACGTGCAGTGGCGTCAACCCTTGCTGGTCCCGTGCTTCGATTCGAGCTTGGCTCTCGATGAGGAGGCGGGCGGTCTCGGTCATGCCCGATTCTGACGCAATGTACAACGGCGTCTGAGCGCGGCGCGTCGGCGCGTCGACAGCGGCGCCTCTTGCGATGAGCGTTCGCGCAACGTCCGTGTTCCCAAACCGCGCTGCGACGTGAAGAGGCGTCGAGCGATCCGGCTGCGGCGCGTCGACAGGTGTACCGCAGGCAAGAAGTAGGTTTAACACCTCAATATGGCCGCCGCCGGCGGCGAGATGTAGCGGGGCCCAACCGTTTCCGTCCAGGGCACTTGCGTCCGCGCCTCCTCTGAGGAGAAGGTCTGCGGCTTGCGGGTGGCCCAACGCGGCGGCCCAATGCAGCGATGTTCTGCCTTGCTCATCGACCAAGAGAACATTCGCTCCCGCCGCGAGCAGAACTCCGACGGTTCCCTCGTGTCCAGCGCGAGCTGCGACGTGAAGGGGGGAGCGGCCATTCTGTGCGGCGGCGTTGACGTCGGCGCCGTTTGCGATCAACGCCTCTGCAACGTAGGCGTTGTTGTTCCCTGCGGCGAGGTGCAACGGCGTGATCCCATCGCTGCCTCTTGCGTCGACTACCACGCCGTGGTGGATGAGCCGATCCGCCAGCGCGTCGTGGCCTCGCAGCGCTGCCCAGTGCAGCGGTGTCCAGTCGTTTCGCAGCCGATTTGCTGTCTGCTCACGGTCGACCGCGGATGGGAGGTCCTGTTTCGCTTCGCGATTAACTGCGGCCAACCACTGCAACGGGGGCCAAGCGTTCCCTTCGTCGTCGGCGGTGGCGGCTCCTCTTGCAAGCAGGATTTCCACCATTATCTGCTGTTCGGTGGCGGCAGCTGCGCGCAGGGGAGTCCATCCCTTGTCGTCTTTGGCGTTCACATCGGCGCGTTTTCCGAGCAGGCCCTCCACCATGTCGAGATGGCCCGATTCCGCTGCCAGATGCAGCGGCGTTCGTCCGTCGTCTCTCTTTGCATTGACGTCTGCACCGCCAGCAATGAGCAGCGCCGCCACGGAATCGTGACCTGTGGCCGCCGCCCTGTGCAGGGGCGTTTGTCCCTTGCTGTCTGTGGCACGAACGTCGGCTCCCATGGCCACGAGGAGATCCGCGATGGCGTGGTGGCCTTTCAGGGCAGCGAGGTGCAGCGGTGCCCAGCCGTCCTGATCCTGCACCTTGACGTCCGCGCCCGAGGTGATGAGAAGGGCAGCGACCGGGCGGTGGCCCTTTGCTATGGCGACATGCAGTGGCGACCAGCCCTCGTGACTCTTGACATCAACTTCCGCGCCGTTGGCAAGAAGAAGGGCGGCGATGCGATGTCGGCCTTGTGCCGCAGAAATGTGCAGGGACGTCCATCCTCGTCGACCTCTTTCGTTGACGTTGGCGCCCTTGTTGATGAGGAAGTACGCAACCCGCTCGTGCCCGTGGAGCACCGCTTCGTGCAAGCGCGTGTGCCCTTCGGAATCAACTTCGTTCAGGTTGCCTCCCCGGTCTGTGCAAGCTTGTGCCTCGGCGAGCGCTTTGTCCTCAGCGCCGGTTCCAGTCGGTGCTGCCGGGACTTCCCGCGGATCGGGTGGCTGTGCCCGAGCCGCAGTGACGCCGCCCGCGCTGAATCCCCAAAGGGCGAACGCTACGCACGCCGCCTGAAGCAGCGTCAGCGCCACGTGCGATTTCCGAATGGCTGTCCGGCGGCATGGCATCATCGTTGCATGGTACAGGCACAACCGCGAGCCGTCGCCATCTTCTCCTCGCCCGAGATCGTCCTGCGTCCGTTCTTCATGGTCAGTTTCTAGCAGAGAGTGTGGGAACGAAAACGACGACGGTGAGCCTCGGGTGTCTAGTGGCGGTACAGGTCCGGATGCTCGCCGTCGGCGGTTCCGGGGCGGCTGAGCGAGGTTATGCGGACGCTGACAGGGACATGGGGCTGTGGTAGGATGCCGCACGGCACGATCGATAATCCCCTTTGGTAACCAGCTTTTCTCAGGCAGCGGGATGGCTGGTCGATAATCAGGCTGGAGCGGGCGGGGCTTGAGACCGGATTACGTCGTGCCGCGAAGTCAGCGTTCGTTACGCGGTGCTTCGGAATCGACAACACCGCACGGGCGGAGGCTGCGCATGAGTTCGCAAATGAGCATGAACGTGGTTTCGAGTTCGCACGATCATCAACCCTCCAAGCTGACCGGTCTGAACTGGGCGGCGATCGCGGGCGCGGCGATCTTCTTTGCGTGGCTGATTTACGCCGCGTATTTCGGTCATGCCGAAGCGCATCACGACGGCCACCATGTTCCGTCGGTATGGGCGTGCATTCCATTTGTGGCCATCCTTCTGGCGATCGCGATTCTCCCGCTGCTGTCTGCGACGGAGCACTGGTGGGAGAGCAATCAGAACCGGCTGATGGTGTCGCTGAGTCTGGCGGCGGTGACGCTTTGCTACTACGCGGTAACGGAAGGGCTATCGACGGTCACGCTGGTGCTCGAACACGCAGTGCTTGCGGAGTATGTTCCGTTCATTGTGCTGTTGTTCGCGTTGTACGTGATCAGCGGCGGTATCAGCTTGCGCGGCGACCTTGCAGCCCACCCGGCCACGAACACAGGGTTCCTGGCGGTAGGGGCGTTGCTTGCAAGCTTCATTGGAACGACCGGCGCGAGTATGCTGTTGATCCGTCCGCTTCTCAAGACGAATAGCGAACGAAAGCACGTGACGCATACCGTCATCTTCTTCATTTTCCTGGTCAGCAACATCGGCGGCTGCTTGCTGCCGATCGGCGATCCGCCCCTGTTCCTGGGGTATCTGCGCGGCGTGCCGTTCTTGTGGACTTTGGGTTTGTTCCTACCGTGGATCGTGACGACGATCGTGCTGCTGGGCGTGTACTTCGCGTTTGACACGGTGATGTATCGCAAGGAGGAGACCAAGGACATCCAACGGGATGAAACGCAGCTTCAGCCGCTGTCGCTCACGGGAGGGGTCAATTTCGCTTATCTGCTTGGCATCGTGATGTGCGTCGCCCTGCTCGATCCGTCCAAGACATTCTTTGGGCTGTTCACGCCGTTTCCGATGATGCGTGAGCTGCTGATGTTGTTGCTGGTTGTGTTGTCATTGAAGACGACGCCGACGGGCGTGCGTGAAGCCAATCAGTTCAACTACCACGCCATCCTCGAAGTGGCTGCGCTCTTTATTGGCATTTTCATCTGTATGCAGGTTCCGATCGCCCTCTTGAATCACCACGGAGCGGAGTTGGGGCTCTCACAGCCTTGGCACTTCTTCTGGGCGACTGGTAGCTTGTCCGCCTTCTTGGACAACGCGCCGACCTACGTGGTGTTCTTCGAGACGGCCAAGGTGATGCCCGAAAGCGGCGAGACGCTCTCACTGCTCGGCGGCGCAACGGTCACGGTGTCACTGCTCAAAGCCATCAGCCTCGGGGCGGTCTTCATGGGCGCGATGAGCTACATTGGCAATGGCCCGAACTTCATGGTCAAGAGCATCGCTGAGCAGTCCGGCATTCGCATGCCGAGTTTCTTTGGCTACATGCTCTGGAGTGTCTGCATCCTCTGCCCGATCTTTGTGGTCGTTTCGATCGTGTTCTTGTAGGGGACAAGGACCCTGCGGGGTTGCCGCTGTCGTGTAAACTCAACCGTTGGGACCGGTGAACGCGGTCGTGAAGGTTCCGAAGTCGGTGAGATCCACGTCCTCATCGTGATCGAAATCGAACACATCGCAGCCGTCCGCCGACGGGCTGCCAAAGGGCTGCGCGGTGCACAACACCAACAGGGAGAAGTCGTCGAGATCGACGTCGCCGTCCTGGTCTGGATCTCCCGTTGCAGTCTTGACGAGCTGTATCCCGTTGACGACGCCAGTGGTGGAAAACGATCCTGCCGTGCAAAAGACGATCGTGCCGTTTGTGACTGTGACGACGTACCGAGCGTGGGTCACCCCCTCCGCAAAATCTCCCGACCATGCACCACCGATGTACCGCATGTCAATGTAACAGGGTTGGCTTATGGAGACTCCTGTGAGACCCTCGGGGCGTGCCGGCGTCCAGGCGTAGACGAGG
>JAJDDU010000353.1 GCA_029260155.1 Phycisphaerae bacterium
ATTTCAGCCTTGCGAACGGTCACTGCGCGACCCATGCTCACTCCTTCCCAGCCCCGCGATCATAACGCGGGCTCACCGCAACGAACGGCCGGCCCAGCAGCTTCTTGATCACGATTACCTCACCCATGTCGTTACCCTCGACCACGTGCCCGACCCATTGAATCGCGTAACTCACCGCCAGCAGCACAGCAGGCCTCCACCACACATCCCACCGCCAAGTAGCCAATTGCCACGCCCCGAGGGCAAGCGCCCCAACCAGCAGCGGGATGCCAACCGCGTGCAGCCCCCGGCTCACCGGATGCTGATGCCGCGCAAGCCAATTATCGACCCAGCCGATCATGCGCCCAATCCTAGCCCACCGCCCCCATCTCGCCCAGTCGCCAACAGCCGTGATCCACAGCGGGCAGGATATCGGACCACCCTCAGGAACCACGTGTCCCGATCCCGGCGCCCACCTTATGTCGAAGTCGTACGCTTCCGACGTACTGTAGGCTACGCGTGTAGCGACGTTCCGGTCCGATCGCTGCGTCTGGTCCGTCCCTCAACGCAGACACCGCGAAACCGACGGCATGCGATGAGCATGACCGCAAACGAGAAGTGAGCGACAAACATGCCATCCGGTGAACTGCAACAACACCTCGATTTCCAAATCGCATCTCTCGGAGCCCGAAAAGTGGACTCGCGCTACGATGCACGCCACTACGTTTCGGATTCCGAGCGGACCCTGTACCGCCCGACAACACGCTCAGACGACGAACCGAAAATGACGGCCGGCTTCGAACTCGCAGGCCCCCGGAAAAAAATCTACTTCGACCCGACTAAGACCCGCTGCGGCATCGTGACCTGCGGCGGGTTGTGCCCTGGGCTAAACGATGTCATCCGCGCCATCGTCTTGCAGCTCCATCACCATTACGGCGTGGAGACTATCTACGGCTTTCGCTACGGCTATGAAGGCCTAGTGCCCCGCCACGGACACAAGCCACTGATGCTCGACACGGAGGTGGTGTCTCAGATACACCAGCATGGCGGCTCCATACTCTCGTCGTCGCGCGGACCACAGTCATCCGAAGAAATGGTCGACGCCCTCGAACGACTCAACATCCAGGTACTGTTCGCCATCGGGGGCGACGGAACGCTTCGAGGCGTGTTGGATCTCACACGCGAAATCGAGAAACGCGGCTTGAAGATCGGCGTCGTTGCAGTTCCCAAGACGATCGACAACGACATCTCATACACCGCCCGCACGTTCGGTTTCGAGACTGCATGCTCCGTCGCCGCCGACGCAATCCGCAGTGCACACGTCGAAGCCACAGGCGCGTTCAATGGAATAGGGCTGGTCAAGCTCATGGGGCGACACGCCGGATTCATCGCAGCCAACGCGACCCTCGCAAGCCGCGACGCCAACGTCGTCCTCGTCCCCGAGGTCGACTTCGAACTCGGCGGAACGAATGGGCTCTTGCCTCACTTGCTCCGTCGCCTTCAACAGAGACGGCACGTCGTCGTCGTCGTGGCAGAAGGTGCAGGTCAAGATCTCATCGAAGACTCCACGGGATCGCAAACCACCGACGCCTCGGGAAATGCCCGCCTCAAGGACATCGGGATTCTGCTGCGCGATCGGATCTCCGACTACTTGCGCTTGATGGAGGTCCCCTTTACCCTCAAGTACATCGACCCCAGTTACCTGATCCGCTCCGCGCCGGCCACCGCCAGCGATGCGCTATTCGCCGGGATGCTCGGTCAGAAGGCCGCCCACGCCGCCATGGCGGGAAAGACCGGGATGTTCGTCGGCTATTGGAACGATCGCTTCACGCACGTCCCCATCGCCGCCGCCGTCGCCGTCCCCAAACGACTCGACCCCCAAGGCAATTTCTGGCAAAGCGTCATCGAAACCACCGGCCAGCCAACCCAAATGGTAAGCAACGTCGAAGCCCTCGAAACCCAAGAGGAACCTCTGCCCGAAATCCCCGTCCCCGCTTGACGATGGACCCGTAACCAACGAGTGTCGCACCGGTTTCCAACCGGCAGTCTCAACCGGTAGGGCATTGTCCACGCGTCGGAATCGAACCGACTTGGATGCGATCGTTCTGCGGGATCGAAGGACACACCCGCAACCCGCTTGCCGAAGCCGTCGCTTGGGGTATGATCCGGAGATCATGGTACGGCACGTGAGGATCGACATCGGCCGAACGACTCGATCTGAGGGACGCCCCCCTCCCGAAACTTTGACGGAAAGTCCATGCAGCATCCGATAATTACAGGGAGCGGTCGGCGCAGTGGCGTGATGTTGCCAAGCCGCTACGCTTGACTAAACTTGAGGATCGCTGAACGGAGTCAGCGCACAGAATACAGCCGCGCACGGGGAAGGATCACCAGTAGTCGGCTTTCGTTCTGATGCCAATGGTGAACAACCATGCCTGAATCGGTCGTCTACATACGCGGGTTCTCCCCGCCGACTGACGGGGCCTCCGCCGACCCAAACATGCTGGCGGATCTCAAGGCGGTTTCAACCCTCAGCGAAGATGAGGTTGTTTCCCTTTGCGCACAGTTGTCTCAGGCAAAGGGGTTCCTTGATTCAAAGGCCCTCGCGGCTGAAGTCTGCCGCACGGTCAAAGACCAAAAGATTGCTCGATCCGTACACACAACGCTGTGCAACCTTGGACCCGAGCACACAACGCGTTTGGTGCAGGGCTTGGCTGAGCGAGTTAGGCAGCGGGAAGATCTCCCTCTAACCCAAGCTGATATCGATAGGTTGGCTGAGATCCTGTCGAAGCTGATTATGCCCTATCCCGCGCTGGCACGGTTCCAAAAGGCCGAGCGACTGGCCAAGCTGACCGGGCAATCACTTGAGTCGATCGAGTTGATCTGCGACCTTCGGCCGATCTTTGACGAGAACCGCAAGCAGGTCGAGGGCATGATGCCGTACACGCGCCTGCACATCGTCGCCACCGGAGAGGACGGCCTACCGAAATCGTTCGAAGCCGAATTGACTCACCGACAGGTCAACGACCTGCACGAGAAGGCAGCAAAGGCCAACGACAAACTCGATGTACTGCGTAAGTCCGTCGAGAGATGGTTGCCTGAAGGCATACCTGATCTGCCTTTGACGCGCGCTCCGGGAAAGAAGGCAACTGATGCCTAATACCCTCAACCAACCTACCCGGTATCCTTGGTCTCCTGGAGACGCACCAGCGACAGGCATTCCGGAGCAGATAGTTGGCTTGATCACGGAGTTTGCACAAGATCAGGCGAATATCACGATTGATCGAGGACGAGGCACCGAGGATTGGTACGGAGTCCGCCGTAGCTCCAACAAAGATGCCCAATCGGACGCGGGCGGCAGCATTGTCGAGATGCCCCCTGCGGATATCCTCGGTGCCCTGCATCGAGCAGTGCGCGCCAGACGCGAGGGCGCGTGGCCGACCCCGGAAGTCGTCCTCGGAACGGAAGCCTCCCGTGGCGCGGAATCCCAGTCCGGCGATACGGAACACGACGAGCAATCTGGGACCATCCACGATATCGCCGGCGAG
>JAJDDU010000354.1 GCA_029260155.1 Phycisphaerae bacterium
CGCATCGGCGTACATCACCACAGTTTCATCTATTGCAAGGGGGCCGGTTGATCGAGCGAGTGTGGCTCGACCGGCATTGCCCGTCGAATCAAGCTTCACCGCCGGACCGAGGGCGTCGTCGAAACTCAGCAGGACGAGACCGCCGGCGCCGTTGGCATCGGTGTCCGTACCGACAACCGCACTTGCAACACTCAAGCCATCGGCAAACGTGACCAGTCGGCCATGCCCGTCGTCGTTTCGATTGAGCGAGGCGAGGTCCGTACCCGAGCTGGAATCGTTGAGCGTGATCTCTCCTCCTGCGGCCAGATCAGTCAGCACGGTGACGTCGCCGTTGTTATCGAGGAACAAGGCATCGACGGGATTGCCGTCCGACGCGTCGAGCGAGTGACCGTCACCTCCACCGGCGATAACCGCCGTTGTCTGAAGCGAGCCGTCGGGGAACTTGATGCCGTCGACACCGGGCGTTCCGGAAATGTGCAGCTTGGCTTCGGGGTTGACGGTGCCAAGACCAAGGCGCCCGCTAAAGTAACCCCTTCCGCCTTGGAAGTAACCGGAGAAGCCCAGGGGCGATGACGTTGTGCCGTAGACGCCCATGGCCGAGCCGACCGTGGCTGTGTTGACACCGCGCACGCCTTGGCCGCTTGGCGAATTCGACTCGCCAAGAACGCCCCAGCCAGAAGAGCCTTGAGCCTTACCATGCACGCCAACCCCCCCGCCTCCATTGGTATGACCGTAAGCGCCAACGCCGCCCGCTCCAGTTGCGTAGAAATCCCCGGCGATATTCGGCGGCGTGCCTTGTCCATCCGGTGTGGTGGCTCGGGCGGCGATGGCCAGGCGGGCCTCACCCGACGCGACCGCCGTAATCGCAGTGGCCTCCAGACCGGTGGATGTCGCCTCGATCGCGCTGTACTCCGGGCTCTCGATCGACACCACGATGCCTGGTGCTTCCTCGCCAGTGGTGGTCACAATAATACCAGGCCAGGAATCTTCGGCGAACACATTGAACCGACCAAACCCGCTCGTTGGCACTGCGCCAACCGTCACCGCCCCGGCATCGTAGAAAATGTGACTCGACGGTCCCGCGTTCCAGGGTGATTCCCCTCCGCCCCCGTTCAGCGCGTGCAGCGCATAGGGCACGGGGGTAAGCGCGTGACGCGGGTCGAGCATCGTGGGTGTACCGCCGCCTGCGGGTGACCGAACTTCGATCTCCAGCCAACGAGCGTCGCCGCCGAATGCCATTACCCCGAAGTCGATATCGACCGTGAACAGTCCGTTAACGACCGTAACATTGTCGACGAATACCGTCGAGCCGACTTGGTTGCCGCCGGTGTCGTCGTCCCAGAGCGCGAACCTGAAGTCGGCTGTGTCGTTCAGCGGACCGCCGAGTAGCTTCAGTTGCCCCTGATAGGTGAACCCCGTACCCAGGGGAGCCCCCATGGACACCCCCGGCGATGCCATCAGCGCGAGTGCGGCCGCCCCGATCGCAATCGTGCTACCTCGTGGCTTGTAGATCATCCGTCTTTCTCCTTCTTGTCAGCGCTGTACGCTTGACATTGCAGCACTTCCTTCAAAAGAAACTCGCCAAGCTCAACGTCACCATCGCGCGCCAATGGTAGGAACGCCGGGAGCGTCGATCGTCCCGCGAGCTTCAGTTTCTCTGCAGCGTCCGGAAAAACCGGCAGCCAGCGGCCTTGGGCTCGCTCAACGTGTCTCCGAGGCATGTCAATCGATGGCTGGACTTCGTCCTGGTATAATGTCCGCGGCGTCGACACAGCACCGCCCCTGGGACCGTGAGACCCCAGCCTCCTGATGTAACGCAAGAAACGCGGTGGAAAGCTGCCATCAGAGGTCAAGGAATACTCGGTTCGGTGTTGCATGCTCGCTGATAGGCCCCAAGACCTAACCCGAATCCTCAACGCCATCAGCACGGGCGGGCGCATTGGGGCCAGAGCCCCATTGGACAATAGTGTGCTCGGTCCGCGACTGCCCTCACCACTCACCGTTTCCCAACTGTGCCCTTTGGCGTTGGCGCCACGTTCGAGTCATTGAGCGGTTGCGACGGGATTGGACATCCGCATCACGTGCGGATTGCGTGGAAGGTGTACCTATTGGGTCAAGCTGATGTTGTGCCGGCGGCGCGTCTCGCGTCCCTTGGATTTGTCTGGGGCGTGTGCCGTGAACGGCATCGGCGACAATATCGGCTCTCGTGGAGTGGGGACCCCGCGCCGGCGCTTGGGGCTCGGAATCGGCGGATTGGTCGAGGGACTCTTGGGGGTTTGCGTTTTTTGGGGGATTTGAGGGTGCGCACTTCGGTGGCGAAGATGTCGGCCAATTCGACGATGTATGCGGTCAAGTGCTTGTGCTTGGTGTATGATGTCATGGGACGCGGTGCGATCAAATGGGCGCCGGCGGTGCCGGAGTATGGAATCGGTGAATGGAGCGGGCGGCTTGCGAGGCAAACGCGGAAACGAATGGGTAACGGGCGTGGCGGTGACAGCCCTTGTCATTGCGACTGTGGGTCCGGGTGCGCATGGCTTCGGCGTAGTGCTGTCGCATGCGGACGCTTTGATCGAGGCTGAGTTGTCGGCTGAGTTGGGGAGCAAGTTTGCGTTTCGCCGTTCGGAGCACTTCATTCTGGCGCATCGGCTGGAGGAGCGTTTGGCGAGCGAGGTTCTCGGTTGGATGGAGATGACGTACGGGCGTGTGTTGCTCTTCTGTTCGGACAATCGTCTGGCTACAAGTCCGATCGATCGTCGCATGGTGAGTGTTTGCATCCCGCGGCCGAGCGTCGGTGGTGATGGCGGGGGCGGCGGCGCGCCAGCGGTCCAACCGTTGAGCGGTTTTTACGACTTGGCGATGAAGCGATCGTATTTCGATGCGGAGTGGCTGGTGCGTGGCGTGCGTGCGGGTGCTCCTTCGATTCTTGAAGAGGCGGCCCGTGTCACGGTGCAGCACGAGATTGCGCATCAATCACTGGATTTGTTGTGTCCGACGATCAGCGAGCGTATGCCGGATTGGCTGGCGGAGGGGTTGGCGTGTTCGTTTGAGGTGGCTGGTGAGGCGGGTGTGACGGGGTTTCGTCAGCCGAACCCGTGGCGTCTGAAGGATGCGATCGGGTGTTTGTCTCCGGGTGAGCAGGCGTCGAGCCGACGTTCCGCGTGTGTGATCGAGCGTGTGTTGCGGGATGAGGCTGGGACGCGTTATCACTGGGAATCGGGTTCAGGTGCTGCCGATGGCAGAAGCGATGCTTCTTCGCGTTCTCCGACATGGTATGCGGCATCTTGGGCCGTTGTGTTTTACCTTCAAACGGAGCGACCGGAGTCATTCCGGGCGTATTTGCACTCTTTGATGACGAGCCCTGCGATACCAAGCGCATCGGAACACGCGCGGTCGTTTGAACGGTTCTTCGGGCCGATCGATACGGCGTTGCGGGTTGGCGTTCTGGAGGCGTTGGAGCGCGTTCGAGGGGAATCTCTCCCCTGCGGCCCGCCAGCGGGTCCGTGACATTTCCGGTGGTCTGGAATCGGATGCGACGTGCAAAGCACTGGCGGGCAAGCCGCCAGTGGCACCCGCCAAACACGATGCCACAAGCAGTGGCCTCACCCTGAAGGACAGCGATGGTTGCTTGATGTATCGGGGTGGGCGTAGAATGCTGGAGTGGACCTGCGGGATGCAATCCGTGGGCGATGTTGGTGGGTCTAATTCGATCGGCGGTGCGGTGCGTTATGGAATATCGTTTCCGTTTGGTTTGTTTGATGGGTGTAGCAGCGTGGTTGTCAACGGTCTCGGCCGGCTTTGGGCAGGAGCGAGCAGAGCGTTTGCGGTTCGACCCTGAGCGGGGCACTTGGCAGGAGCTTGCGAAGCTGGAGGCGGGCACTGCGGCGGGTGATCTGGCCATCGCGCGGGCTTCGTTCGCGGCGGAGGAATATGCCGGGGCGCGCAAGGCGATCAATCGTTGGCTGAAGGATTACGGTACGGGCAGTGAATTGTATCCGCAGGTGGTTCTTCTGCGTGCGCGGGTGGACAAAGCCCATCGCGATTACTACTTGGCCTACGGGAGACTTACGGAACTGCTCGATGAGTACGGCGGGACGGCGACGGCCAGCGAGGCTGCGGTCGAGATGTTCAACGTCGCGGAGGTGTTTCTGAGCGGGGTGCGGCGAAAGTTTTGGGGCATGCGTTTGCTGCGTGCGACGGACCTCGGCTTGGACATTTTGGATGACTTGGCTGTTCGGTTTCCGGAGACGGAGTTGGCGGAGCAGGCGATTAAGACGAAGGCGGATTATTTCTTCGCGCGTGGTGATTTCGGTCTCGCTGAGCTGGAGTACAGCCGATTAGCGCAGTCGTTTCCCCGGAGCCGGTATCGGCGTTATGCGATGCGTCGCAGTGCGGATTCGGCGCTGGCGAGCTTCGGCGGCATGCGTTTCGACGACGCTCCGCTGGTTGAGGCTGAGGAGCGGTATCGGGATTACGCGGCGCAGTATCGAGGCTTGGCGGAGCAGGAGCAGGTCGGTCTGATTCTGGAGGACATTCAGGAGCGGCGTGCGGCGAAGGAATTCGATATCGGTGCGTACTACGACAAAACGCACCAACACGATGCGGCGACGTTTTACTATCGGTCTACGATCAAGTATTGGCCGGATACGATCGCGTCTCGAAAAGCGCTGGGCGCATTGCAGCTGGTGGGTGAGGGTCCGTAATGAAGCGATTTTTGTGCCAAGTGGGGCGATTTTCAGCGGTCGCGGCGATGTTTGCGTCGTGGGGCTGCGGATATTCAACGACGCGCCCGTTTCGTGACGATATTCAGACGGTGCATGTTGCGATGTTCGCCTCGAAGGATTTTCGGCGGGAGCTGGAGTTCTCTTTGTCGGAGGCAATCGCGAAGCGTGTTGAAATGGACACGCCGTATCGGTTGGCACGGCGTGCGGATGCGGACAGCGAACTGAGCGGCGAGATTCTGCAGGTTCGCGAAAACGTCCTTGGGACGGATTTTCGCACGGATCGGCCTCGCGAGCAGGGCGTGACGATCGTAAGCCGGTGGCGGTGGAAGGATCTGCGATCGGGTGAGATACTGAGGGAGTATCCGCGATTCTTGCATACAACAACGTACATTCCCCCGGTTGGCGAGACGTTTTCGACCGGTGCGACGCGTGGGGTCGAGGGGATGGCCGTGCGGATTGTCGGGATGATGGAAAAAGAGTGGTAATTGCGCTATGATGGTAAGTGGCGAGTTGGGCGCTTTGGGAAGACTGTTGCGAAGTGCTCCCCTTCGGGTCGCCACGACGCGGCTTGGCGAGTTTTGTGCGTGGTATATCGACCGCGCGACTGGAGTTGATTGGTGATGGCGGAAGGCGACGGACAGAAGCCCGAGAAACCGGTATCGAAGCGTCCTGGCGGCGACCCGAACATGAAGATGTCGCGTGGGGTGATGAGCTGGTTGCTTTTTGTCGGCTTGGCGATCGTTCTGGTTGTGCTATTGAACCAGTCGATGCCGTCGCCGGAAGAGATCACCATCTCGGAGTTCTACAAGCACGTTGAGAACGGCAACGTTGAGTCTGTGGTTCTGCGCAAGCTTTCCATTCAGGGTGAGTTGGCTGAATCGCAGGGCGCCCCTGAGGAGAGCAGTCAACAGTTCAGGGTTCACGTGCCGGATACGCTGGTGAACGCGGAGTTTATCGGCTGGCTGCGGACGCACCTGCCGGATGCGGACATCAAGGCTGAAGAAGACAGCGTGTTGACGGCGGTGCTGATTGGCATGCTGCCTTGGCTGTTGATCTTCGCGTTCATCTGGTTCGTGGTTTTTCGACAGTTGCGCAGTGCGGGCGGCGGTCCCGGGATGTTCGGGAGCTTTGGTCGTTCGCGACATCGGGTAAGCACGAAAGAACATACGAGCGTGACGTTTGCGGACGTGGCCGGCATCGCCGAGGCCAAAGACGAAGTCCAGGAGATCATCGAGTTTCTGAAGAATCCGAAGAAGTTTCAGCGGTTGGGTGGGCGTATTCCGCGTGGTGTCTTGCTTATTGGGCTGCCGGGGTGCGGCAAGACGCTTCTCGCGAAGGCGATCGCTGGTGAAGCCAACGTTCCGTTCTTCTCGATTAGCGGCTCGGACTTCGTGGAGATGTTCGTGGGCGTTGGTGCGTCGCGCGTTCGTGACCTGTTCAAGCAGGCGAAGGAGAACTCGCCGTGCATCATCTTCCTTGATGAAATCGACGCGGTGGGTCGTCGGCGTGGCGCGAGCTTCGGCGGTGGCGGGCATGACGAGCGTGAGCAGACGCTGAACGCGATCCTTGTTGAAATGGACGGGTTTGGGACGTCTGATCAGGTGATCGTAATCGCGGCGACGAATCGTGTGGACGTGCTGGACCCCGCGTTGATTCGGCCGGGGCGTTTCGATCGCCAGGTGAACGTGTCGCTTCCGGACATTCAGGGTCGTTACGAGATTCTCAAGGTGCATGCCCGCAAGATCAAGATGGGCCCGACGGTCGATCTTCGGCGATTGGCCCGTGGCACGCCGATGTTCAGCGGGGCAGATCTCGCGGCGATCATCAACGAAGCCGCGTTGATCGGCACGATGGCCAACAAAGAGTATGTGGATCAGGAAGATCTCGATGAGGCGCGCGACAAGGTCCGTTGGGGACGAGCCCAGAAGAGTCGCGTCGTGGACGATAACGATCAGAAGGTGATTGCGTATCACGAAGCGGGCCACGCACTGGTGCAGGCGTTGGAGAAGAATGCCGACCCGCTCCACAAGGTGAGTATTCTGCCGCGTGGTCCGATGGGCGGCGCGACGTTCGCGCTTCCGGAGCGCGACCGGGTGGTGTACACAACATCCTATCTGCTTGCGACGCTTAAGGTGACTTTGGGCGGTCGTGTTGCGGAGGAGTTGTACTGTGGCGAGATCAGCAGCGGTGCATCGTCGGACATTCAGCAAGCGACGGATATCGCCCGCAACATGGTCACCCAGTGGGGCATGACTGAGTCGCTGGGGTTTGTGCATTACGGCGAGGATCGGGGCGGCATGCTCGATCTGGGCACGAAGAACTACTCGGAGGACACCGCGGCCAAGATCGACCTGGAAGTCAAGAAAATCGTCGATAAGGCCTACGAAGAAACCAAGACGATGCTGACGGAGTATCGCGATCGCGCCGACGCGGTTGCGCAGGCGCTGTTGAAATACGAAACTCTGTCGGGCGAGGAGGTCAACGCGCTGATTCGCGGGGAGACTCTGGAAAGACCATCCGTGACCGACCTTCTGGACAGTGCCCCGCCATCAGTCGGCAGCGCTCGTCCCGTGTCGTCGGAGCCGGAACCTGAGGTGGGTCTGGGTGGTGGCGAACTGCCTCAGCCTAGTTAGGGAGACGAAGGCACGGCGGATATCAACGCACACGTCGGTAGGGATACAGGAACGAAATGGGCGCTACGGCATGGGGTCGTCGATTTTTCGGCGGGACCTGTTGTTGTTGGGGTGCTGAACGTGACACCCGACTCGTTCTCCGACGGGGGGCGGTACGCTCGCGTCGACGATGCGCTGCGTCGGGCGGATGAGATGGTGGCCGAGGGCGTGGGGGTCATCGACGTCGGCCCGGAATCGACGCGACCGGGGTCCGATTCGGTTCCGGCCGATGAGCAGATCACGCGCATCAAGCCTGTCGTCTTCGGCATTCGTCGCAATCACCCGCGTGTTCCCATTTCCATTGACACCCGCATCGCAGAGGTAGCGTGCGCTGCGATCGATGCCGGGGCGGACATCATCAACGATATCTCGGCGCTACGCGACGACGGTTCGATGGCGCGGTTGGCGTGCGAGACGCAGACGCCCGTGGTTCTGATGCACATGCGTGGAAGTCCGAAGTCGATGCAGGCAGATCTTGGGGACGACGCGTACGTCGATGTGGTCGCGGATGTCGCAGCGTTTCTTTCGGAGCGAATCGCATTCGCCGCTGAGGCTGGGATTCCACGAGATCGCATCGCGATCGATCCCGGCATCGGTTTTGGCAAGACGGCAGTGCATAACCTGGCGATTCTGGGGCATCTTGATGCGTTTGTACGACTCGGCGTGCCTGTTCTGATCGGTGCGTCTCGGAAGCGCTTTCTTGGGACGACAACGGGTTCGTCCGATCCGCGGAATCGTCTCTCCGGCTCGCTTGCATGTGTGGCTGCGGCGGTGCTGGCCGGCGTGCAAATGGTGCGGGTACACGACGTGTGCGAGAGCGTGGAGGTCGCGCGAGTTGCGGACGCGATCCGCAGCGCGGCAGCAGACTGACGACGGCACGCGAGCCGGCGACTCGCTATTCGCTCTTGTCGTTGCCCTCGCTGTCGAGTTCAGCTTTCGCTTGTTCGAGGGCGGCGTCTGGGGGCGTGAATTTGTCCGCGGGCATGTCGACGTTGCACTCGATTGTCTCGATCGTGATGGTCATTTCCTGCTTCATGGTCCCCATGGACACTGTCTTGATGGTCTTGTGTGCGTACAGGACACCGTCGACTTCCTTGTAGCCCTTTAGCACTTGCGTCTCGTCAGCGTTCTGCCCGGTGCCGACAACGGTTGTCCGTTCCAAGCCTCGTTGGAGCCATGTGTCGCGTTCGAAGTACGCGGTGACCACGTCGCCTTGCGGTGTCGTCTGAAGCAGCTTGAAGCACCCGATTCCTTCAAACTCGACCTCGTCGACACATTTCACGTCCTTGTAGAGATCTCGCCAATTGAGATCCGGTTGAAAAACGGCGTCCCGTTTCATGGCTTGCTCAATCGGCCCGGTGAGCAACTGCGTTCCCATCGGGGTGGTCATCCAGGCGAGGTTTCCGTCGGTCCCCTGCTCCATTGTTCCCATTGGCTCCATCTCCAGGCGCATGAGTACCTTGGCGGGAGCGGTGGCGTATTGGGTGAATTTCATGTTGCCCTGGCCCATCGAAGAAATCGCGATGGTTCCCGTGGTCGCGGTGTTCTTGATCCGGCTGAGCGCCTGTTTTCCGCCGATGCTCTTGACGAATTGATCCATGACGTGCTGGCCAGTGGGCAATTTGTCTTCGGCATATGCGGGGGCCAGGAAGACGGCGACAAGAGCGAGGGTGAAGTAATTCGGTAGTGTTTTCATTTTGATCATCCAAGCAGCAATCCGCTGCGGGTCGCTGCAGTACTTAACCAGTGGGGTCCACCGGCTGAAAACCGGGGGCATAAACCAGAACACAATTCTAAGGCCATTATCCCTTGATCACCCACCTGAGCATATCGCGAGGGCGGGCGCCTTGACCTTGCATGAGGATTCCGACGCGGAACACGCGTCCCGCAGCAAAGACGCAGAAAACCGTGGTCGCGAGCACCAAGGCCATTCCGAGCGGCGGCTGCCAGCTTGGAACGCCGGGCGGAATCGCTTGGCGGGTGAGCATCACGATGGGTGTCACCGGAGGAACCAGCGAGAGCACGGTGGCCATCGTGCTGTTGGGCTCGCGTATGACGCTCTCGAGCAACAGCATGGGGACCATGATGAGCATCATCAGCGGTGTCAAGGCGGTCTGTGCTTCTCGGTGGTCGCTGCACGCAGCGCCGACGCCGACGAACACCGCCCCGTACATCAACACCGCCAGGATCTGATAGGCTGCGAACCAGCCGATCAGATGCAGTGGCAAGAGGCTGAGGACACCCTTTTCGTACGCGATGATCAAACCTCCGCCGATGTAGATGGCCACGATCGTCAGCGAGACGCCGACCATGCCGATCAACTTGCCCATCATCCAGCGAAAGGGATCGATGCAGCCGAGCAGCACCTCGGCGATGCGCTGCATTTTCTCCTCGAGCACGCTCTGAATCAGCGGTCCGGCGGCCATCATGATGACCATGAACATCACGACCACGAGCAGGAAGGGGACGATCACGCTGAGTTTCTGGTTTACCTCATCGGGTTGGGTGATCTCGCCGGTCGCTGCATCGCGGGCAAGGAGCCCGAACTGATCGACCCTGGTGGGCTGAAGGGCGAGGCTGACCTGTTCGACGTCGAGCCCGGAATCGTGGAAGCGGGATGTCTGCACGGTGTCGTTGATGGTTGCGCGTAGCCAAACGCGCGCATCGCGATAGGTCGGGGAGTTGGTGTAGTATTTCACGGCGGGTTGAGCCAAGTCGTCGTCGGCTGGGATGAATACGTCGGGGGCGATCTCGATGAAGGCGAGAAGCTCGCCGTCGCGCACGCGTTCGGAAAGTGCAAGCAGCAGTTCGTCGGGCGCGTCGGGATCGGGCTGGACGCGTTCGAGCAGAAATCGCGGGACGATTTGCTCAGGATCCTCGGTTTCGGTGGGTTCGCTGAAGATGTCGTGCGCGTTCCGCGACTCGGCGGCTGATGCGAGTGTGCCGTAGAGGGCGTCGCTGTGATCGATGATGGCGATGCGTCTGTCGCTAGTGTCCATGCTGGCGTCGCCGAGGAACTTCTCAGCGATGAACCCGCTGCCCATGAGCACGGGCATGAGCAAAATGGTGATAATGAACGCCTTGGTGCGCACGGCGGCTAGGTACTCACGGACGGCGACGACGATTACCTTACGCATGTCGGGCCTCTTTATTCATCGTGCGTTTCCTGCGATTCAGGCCCTGCGATGCGAACGAACACGTCGTGCAACGACGGGTGGGTCTTCTCAAAATGTTGGACGCGGCCTCTGTCGAGCAGCTGCCGAAGGATGCCCTGGCTGTCGGAGCCGTCCGCAACTCGGAGTTCCTGATAGCGGCCGAAATCGCTGACGCTGGTGACACCTGTGAGTCCGTCGAGGCTGTTGCCGTTAAGATCGACGCGAACGCGCAAAGTGTCCGTGCCGTAAGCTGACTGTATCTCAGCGAGCGTGCCGTCGAGAACCTTCTTGCCTTTGTAAATCATGAAAATAGCGTCGCACATTTTTTCGGCGACGCTCATGTCGTGTGTCGAGAGAATGACGGTTGCGCCTTCGCGACGCAGTTCGAGAATGACATCGCGCAACAGGTTGGCATTGACCGGATCGAGCCCGGTGAACGGTTCGTCAAGGATGATCAGGTCCGGCTTTGCGATAACTGCGGCGATGAACTGTATCTTCTGGGCCATGCCCTTGGACAGCGCATCGATTTTCTTTCCGCCCCACTGGGCAAGGCCCATCCGCTCAAGCCAGCGGTCGATTTCGCGTCGCGGATTCCGCAATCCCTTGAGCTCGGCGTAGAACCGGAGGGTATCGCGAACCTTCATGGTCTTGTAGAGGCCTCTTTCCTCGGGGAGGTAACCAATGTG
>JAJDDU010000355.1 GCA_029260155.1 Phycisphaerae bacterium
GCGCTGGCTGACGATGACACGGTCAGCGTGACGACGGAAACGAGGCAGGCAACTGTCTTCGATGGGTTCGTTTTCAGGTTCACGGTTTTTCGCTCCGTTATCGTGGTGCTGAATACAAAGATCACTTCGTTCAGCAGTGACGTCGTGGTTGCCGGCGGTTTCTGACACGAATTCGCGTTTCCTTTTTGGTTCTCGTCCCAAGAAGCTCCTGTGCGAGAGGGACTCTCTTGCCTCCGAGACCGCTGTTTCTCCCGGATTCTCTGAGCACTGTGGCCTCGGGGAACCCGTCCGCAGGCCGAAACGCGGATTGTGTGGTAAGTCGCGGCGGCGCAAGGCATTTCGGTCTGGCCGCCTCCCAGCAACTCTGCTGGAGGAGAGCCAATAAAGTAGTACTGCGAAATGGCTTTGTTTCGTAATTTCGCTGTTGCGTTTGCGCGATGAAACAGTGTTTTGGGGGCGTGAGCGGGGTTTTGGTGGATTCGGGTCGGGTTCGTTTTGCGCATGGCTCTTGCCCTTGGCATCGGGTGGTCTGTCTGAATCTGCGCGCAGCTTCCCTGCATGGTGATAACTACAGGTCTGATCTGTGGATTTTGAAATCACCGCAGCCATGCTCGTTTTCGATGCGGAAGGGCGTTATTCGGGGACGTTGAGGCGGTCAAGTTGGAGGGTGCGAAGTGTCGATGAGAACGCTGGGATTATCGGACAGTGGATTCGGGTAGATCCGCCGTAACTTGATCGGGGCGTGAGGTGAACCGATGAGAAGAGCGGATCCCAGGACCGCCTCCGGCGTGCGTACGTTGTGAGATGGTAGGGACGGGCTGTCTGATAAACGTCTGGATTCATTATGCGCGGTGCGATTCACAATAGCTGGCGGGTGGCGTTGCTGACGGTTGGTGTCGTGCTTGTGGTGGCTGGTTGCGACTCGACGCCGCCATCTGACGCGACGCTTGTGGTAGTTCGACAGTCGGTTCGCCCGACCCTAACGGCGAGCACTGCCCCTACCATGAGTTTGTTCGGGGGTTTGCCTGGTCGAGATTCGGTGCCGTACTCCGGTCGGTCGCGCGGCTCGATGCTGCAGCACTCGTTCACACGCGAGGGGGGCGACTTCGACTGCCAGGTCGATGGTACGGGCACGAAATTCGTGTTCGCGTCGACGCGACACAGCGAGACGCCGGATATCTATATGAAGTCTTTGGGTGGGACGGCTGTCATGCAGGTGACGTCTGATCCGAGTGCCGATGTACATCCGTCTCTTAGCCCGGACGGTAGACGTTTGGCGTTTGCGAGCAATCGCACGGGGAATTGGGATATTTGGATTGTCAGCCTCGACGGGCAATTGCCGGTGCAGGTGACGTCGACGCCGATGGACGAAGTTCACCCAAGCTGGTCGTCGGATGGGGCTACGTTGGTGTACAGCGCATTGCCTCGTGCCTCGGGGCAGTGGGAATTGTGGATCACTTCGGCGCAGGCTGGAACCGCGTCGACGTTTATCGGCTACGGGCTGTTCCCGGAATGGTCTCCCGTTGACGATCGGATCTTGTTTCAGCGTGCGCGTGAGCGTGGCAGCCGCTGGTTTAGCGTCTGGACGATTCAGATGATCGATGGTGAACCGCGGTATCCGACGGAAGTCGCGTCCAGCTCGGACGTGGCCATGATCTTGCCCGCGTGGAGTCGAGACGGGCGTCACATTGCGTACACCGCCGCGACGAACCTCCCGCCGATCGATCCGGAGTTCGGTTCGATGTACGAGGCTTCGGATATTTGGGTGATGGATGCCAACGGAGGCAATCGCGTCCGGCTGACTGATGGTCATTCGGTGAATTTCATGCCGGCGTGGACACCTGACGGGCGGGTGCTGTTCACCAGCATGCGTGCTGGGCACGAGAATATTTGGAGTGTTCTTCCGACGGTCGACGGGGCGCCGCCGCCAACTGCTGACGCGCCTTTTCCGACGTCTGTGACTTCGATGCCCGCCGACGGCGAGGCTACGGTGATTCAGACGCGGTCGCCGGCTGCGGATCGTTGATAAAAGCGATCGTCCGCAGGTTGGTCATTAAGGACCGCCGCGGATTTGACGATGATTCGAGTGGCGTCCGAAGTTAAGTGATGGGAATGGAGTCTCGTCCGGGCGTCGTTTTGAGAGGGATCAAGGATGGTCCGGACTGTTGCGGGTGGCCGCTTCAAGCTGGCGGGACCGAGTTCTTGTTTGCTTCTTGTCTTCACGCTGCACGGGTGCGTGGAACAGAAGACCGGACCGTTTCAGTTGGCCAACGAGTCGTTGGGGCCGATTACGATTGCGGTTGCCCCTGCGATGAACGTCAGCGGATCGGCGGATTTTGATCCGAACCGTCTGGCGGATTTGATGGCGAGCGAGCTGAGCCAAGTGGCCGGCGTCGAGGTCATCGGGGTGAACCGCGTCCTCGCGGTCCTGGCAGATCAGGGCAGCGGTGGTGTGGCGTCGCCCGAGCACGCGTTGAAGATCGCCACGATCCTGGGTGCCGACGCGGTGCTGGTGATGGTGGTAACGGAGTATGACGCTTATGACCCTCCAGTGGTTGGCATCACAGCGCAGTTGTACGGAGCCCGTCGCGGCGCCGTCGCGGTGCGATTCGATCCGATCGCGGAGTCGCGTTATGGGCGACCTTCTCGGCCAGGATCTGGACGTGGGTCGCTCTTGGCGCCGCTTGCGTCTGCGCAGCGTGTTTTTGACGCGTCGCACGAGCGTGTGCGGTCGGGCGTTCAACGATTTGCCGAGTCTCGATCCGCCGACGCGGGTCCTTTCGGATGGCGCAAGTATATCGCCAGCCAACAGCACTACGTCAGGTATTGCTGTCACGAAACGATCCGGGCGCTGATGAGCCGTTCTGTTGAGAATGGCGAGTCGGGGGCAGCGGGTTAGGACGATCGCGATAACGCTAGGAGCCGACGCGTGAAGGGAATGCGACAGTTATCGCTTGTAAAGGGATCGGAACGGTTTGTTTTCCGATACATAGGGGGAGACGAAGCGAAAGTGATCGACGCTTTTGCGACGTTGGCATCGGATCGGTCGACGAAGTTCGACTGGTTCGACGCTGCGGTCCTGAGCTATCAGATGGGCCGACGATTGGAGACGGAGCTCGATGAGGTTGCCAAGTAGGGCGACGCCCACGTAGTACTCTGATGCATCGGTGGCACGATTTTCCGCCCGACCCATGGCGGATGTGTCCGGATGTGTTGTGAGCCGGGTTGAATGTGGTTGGGAATTCGCCGTTTCACTGTGATTCCAACAATGACCGAGAACCGCCTAGTCATCGAGTTCCTGAACTATCTTAATCACGAGCGCCATTTCTCTCCGCACACTGCCAAGTGCTATGGTGCCGACCTGACGCAGTTCTGCGCCTACCTGTCGCGGGATGCAACTTCTGGGGAGCGGCCGCCGGCTGCGGAACCCCCCAAGAGCGGGTTGGGCAGCGATAGTGCCTACGGCGTTGTGCCGCAGAGCGCGTCGACTTTGACCACAGTCGCGGTCAAGATCGACTTGACGCAGAGGCTGCTCGCGGTGACCGCCGAAGACGTCAAGTCTCTGCTCGGGTTCCTCGGTGAGCAGAACTATTCGAAATCGACGATCGCTCGGAAGCTGGCCACCCTGCGAAGCTTCTACAGATTCTGCGTTCGCCGGAACTACGTTCCCGCAAATCCGCTGGCATCAATACGCATGCCCAAGCAGGAGAAGCGGCTTCCGAAGTTCCTGAACGTCGCAGAGGTCAACCGTCTCTTGCAGACGCCCGACGGGTCGACGCTGTTGGGCGCTCGGGACCGCGCGATGCTGGAAGTCATGTACTCCACCGGCATCCGCGTGAGTGAGCTGGTCGCTCTGGATGTGGACGACATCGACTTTACCGCTCAATTGGTTCGGGTGCGTGGAAAAGGCAAGAAACAGCGCAACACTCCGATCGGTCCGACCGCGCTGGGCACCATCAATATGTACCTCGAAACGCGTCGTGCCGACGCACGCAGCGCTTCGTTCGACCAACAGGCACTGTTCGTGAACAAGCACGGTCAGAGGCTGAGCACACGCAGCGTTCGCCGCAAACTGGATAAGTACTTGTCTATTGCGGGTCTTGACCCGGCGATCTCGCCGCACACGCTGCGGCACAGTTTCGCCACGCATATGCTCGACAAGGGGGCAGACCTGCGTAGCGTCCAGGAGCTTCTGGGCCATCAGTCGATCTCGACGACGCAGATCTACACCCACCTGACCGCCGAGAAGATGAAAGCGTCATACGACGAGGCGCATCCGCGGAGTTGAGTCTGCGGCCGACGGGTCACAGCGCGCACAACGCATACGCCGGGGGAACCCGCGGATTCACGTCCGCGGGTTTGTTTCTTTTTCTTTCAGGAATGTTCCGTTGTGTGGCCGATAATCGTCCGGCCGGTCTGGCTGCGCTTCGCTTCCGAGAGAGGGGGGCGGTGCGCCAAGCCTTCGGCGCGTTCTTCGGGTTTCTGTTTTGATGAAGCGGGAATCCAATCTCTTCGCGTCAACAATTCTCGCCAGAAATATCAAACACAATTGATTCACGCATGCAACTCCTCCGATAAACGGCAAGAGTACCGTTCGGCTGACGCGTCGTGTCTTTTATGCGCGTTGAGCCTTCCGGTTGCGGTTTTTGAACGAAAAGTAACGCTTGGCGAGTCGTCACCGCCGGCAATCGATTTCAATCTCGAGAAAGGGCTCAACACAATGACAGCGAAACACACACTTCTTAAGAGCATCATTGCGTCCGTTGCGGTCGCGCTCTCGCTTGGAGTCACCGAGGCAGGTGCGGCCACCTGGACTACGGGCGGCGGCACGTTCACGGTCGCGCAGATCAACGGGAACATCGCCGACGGTGACAGCATCGTCGTGGACGTGGACACGATCTTCAACATGGACAGCGCGACCAATACCGACAAGGTGGTTGCGATCACGGTCAATGCATCGGTGTCGTTGACGGTGAATTTCACGAGCACGGGTGACGTTGTTCTGGGCAATACCAGTGCCGCGGCAATCACCGTGACCGGCACGATGGCTGTCACCGGTACCGGCGGTGGAAACTTCAATTTCTCCGGCGAGACCAACAAGGTCTTGACGGTGATTGGTACGATGGGCGGCACGGCTTCGGGAAACACTCTGGATATTGGAAACAACACGCTTCGTACGACGACGAGCACGTCGGCGGTCAACATCGTGAGCATCGGTGGTGCCAACGCAACCATCAACCCGCAGTCCACCACGACGATCACCACGCTGACCGTGGCGGGGGCGCTGGGCATCTCGCCGGCGGACACCATCGTGCTGACGGTCACGGATTCGACCAACTTGGGTGCGAACAAGGTCACGTTTACCGGCTCTGGCGGCGGTGGGGCGGAATCCGTCAACGGCACGTTTGTCATGAACAACGCCAGTTCAGAGATTGAGACGGCTGGTGCGGACGTGGACGATATTCTCGGCGATGTAACCGTGACGGTCAGCGCCGACGGCGCCACGCTCGACACGAATTACAGCACATCGCCTGTGGCTGTGAACATGACGACCACGTCCGGTGACCTGACGCTGCAAGTGGCCACCGGGAAGACACTGACCACGACGATCGACGTCAACGCCAACAGTTTGACGATGGCGGAGACGGGCACGATCAGCACGGTTCAGTTGGATACCGCGGCGGCGACAATTGTGGCCGGTGCCGCTGGAACGATTACGACGCTGACACACACGGCGGCGGGTGTCATCACGCTCGGAGATACCGTTGATCTAACCGTGACGAACGCGTTCAACCTCGGTGCCAACAAGTTGACGCTGAACGGTTCCGGTGGTGGCGGGCAGGACACCTTCACCGCGACCGTGCAGTTGGACAACGCGTCCTCCGAGCTGGAAATCGCGGGTGCGGATGCTGACAACATCACCGGCACGACGGTGACCGCGACGGCCGACGGCGGAACCTTGGATGCCAACATTACGACCGCACCGACGGCGGTGAACATGACGACGACGGCTGGTGACATGACGATCGAGGTGGCGACTGGCAAGACGATGACCACGACGGTCGATGTCAACGCCAACACGCTCACGCTGTCTGAGACCGGTACGATCACGACGGTGAATCTTGATACCACTGCCGCGACGATCAACGCCACGGGCAACGCGACGATCACGACGCTGGGACACACCGCTGCCGGCATCGTCACCCTCGGCGATACTGTGAATCTCACGGTGACGAACGCGTTCAATCTGGGCGCGTTCAAAATGACCTTGAACGGTTCGGGCGCCGGTGGGCAGGATACGTTTACGGCGACGGTTCAGTTGAACAACGCCGCATCCGAGCTTGAGATCGCCGGAGTAGACGCGGACAACATCACTGGTTTCACTGTGTCCGCGACGGCCGACGGCGGGACGCTGGATGCCAACATCAACACGACGCCGACGGCCGTGAGCATGACGACGACGTCCGGCGACCTCACGCTGCAGGTCGCATCGGGCAAGACGATGACCACGACCGTCGATGTCAATGCCAACACGCTGACTCTGGGAGAGACGGGTACCATCAGCGCCGTGCAGTTGGACACGACGGCAGCCACCGTTACGGCCAGCGCCTCCGCGACGATCACCACGCTGACGCATACGGCGGCGGGTGTCATCAACTTGGCTGATGCGGTGAACTTGACGGTGACCAACGCGTTCAACGTGGGCGCCTTCAAGCTGGCTCTGAATGGATCGGGCGGCACTGCGCAGGACACGTTTACCGCGACGGTGCAATTGAATCACGCGTCGGCAGAGTTGGAAATCGCCGGTGCGGACGTGGACAACATCACTGGCACCACAATCACGGTCAGTGCTAACGGTGCAACTCTTGACACGAACATCAACACGGCCCCGACGGCGGTCAACATGACCACCACGTCCGGTGACCTGACGCTGCAGGTCGCTACCGGCAAGACGATGACCACGACGGTCGACGTCAACGCGAACAGTTTGACGATGGCGGAGACGGGCACGATCAGCGCGGTGCAGCTCGACACCGCGGCCGCGACGATTCTGGCCAACGCGGCCGGAACGATTACGACGCTGACCCACACGGCAGCGGGCGTCATCACGCTGGGCAACACAATCAACCTGACCGTGACGAACGCGTTTAACCTTGGTGCCAACAAGCTGACACTGAACGGTTCTGGCGCCGGCGCTCAGGATACGTTCACAGCCACGGTGCAGTTGAACAACGCCGCGTCTGAACTCGAAATTGCCGGTGCGGATGTGGACAATGTCACCGGATTCACCGTCACGGTCAGTGCCGACGGTGCGACGCTGGATGCGAACATCACCACCGCGCCGACCGCCGTCAACATGACGACCGGAGCGGGCGACCTGACATTGCAGGTTGCCACGGGCAAGACGATGACTACGACGATCGACGTCAACGCCAACTCCTTAACGATGGCGGAGGCGGGTACGATCAGC
>JAJDDU010000356.1 GCA_029260155.1 Phycisphaerae bacterium
ACGCCCATTCCGACGAGGTTGCAGCGGTGGATACGCTCGTAGGAGGCAGCTAGGACCGCGCTGACTCAGAGGAGAAAGGTTCCCTTGGCAGCCCAGTCGCGGGACGATCCGGTGCCGTATTCGGCGCCGGCGAGCACGACCAGCGGGGTGCCGGCTTCTGCGTAGCGGGTTGCGGCTTCGTGGATGCTGGTGCGCTGGTTGGTGGGTAGGTGTGTGGTGATCCCGCCTTCTGTTCCGGGAGCTAGCTGGTTGCGGAGGCGGATGTTTGCGAAGGTGCCGCGCGTCATGACGCGGTCATTTCCTCGGCGTGATCCGTAGCTGTTGAAATCCTTGGGCGCGATTCCTCGGTCCTGGAGGTAGCTTCCGGCGGGTGAGTCGGCGGCGATTGCGCCGGCGGGCGAGATGTGGTCGGTTGTAATGGAGTCGCCGACCATGACGAGGACGCGGGCGCCGGAGACGGGGGCGATGGGGTCGGGGTCGGACTTCATGCCGTCGAAGAACGGTGGGTTCTGGATGTAGTCGTTGTCGTCGTTCCATTCGTAGGTGGCGCCGCCCGAGGCGTCGACGGCGTTCCATCGGTCATTTCCGTCGAAGGCGTTTGCGTATTGGTTCTTGAAGAGGTCGGGTGTGACGGAAGCTGTGACGGCGTCACGAATTTCGTCCTGGGTTGGCCAGATGTCTTTGAGGTAGACGGGTTGGCCATCGGTGCCATTGCCGAGGGGTTCGGTATTCAGGTCGGTGTCAACGGTTCCGGCGATGGCGTACGCGACGACGAGGGGCGGTGAGGCGAGGTAGTTGGCTTTTACGTGTGGGCTGATGCGTCCTTCGAAGTTGCGGTTTCCGCTGATGACGGCGGAGGCGACGAGGTCTGCTTCGGTGATGGCGTCACTGACGGGCTCGGGTAGTGGTCCGCTATTTCCGATGCAGGTTGTGCAGCCGTAGGCGACTGCGTGGAAGCCGAGTTTTTCGAGGGCTGGTAGGACGCCGGCCGCTTTGAGGTATTCGGTGACGACGCGTGAGCCTGGTGCGAGGCTGGTCTTGACGTAGGGCTTGACGGTGAGGCCTTTTTCGACGGCTTTTTGGGCGAGGATTCCCGCGCCGATCATGACGCTGGGATTCGAGGTGTTCGTGCAACTGGTGATGGCTGCGATGACGGTGGAGCCGTGACGTAACTCGCCGGTGAGCGTGTCGCCTTTCAATTCTGCGGAACGGTTGATGTCGCCTTCGTTGAGTGCGAAGCCGCGTTCGTTGATTGGGGCTTGGAGCGCCTTTCGGAAGGACGATTTCATGTCGGCGAGGGGGACGCGGTCTTGGGGGCGTTTGGGGCCTGCGAGGCTGGGCACGATTGTGGTCAGGTCGAGCTCGAGTACTTCGGTGAATTCGGGGTCGGGCGTGTCGTCAGATCGAAAGAGGCCTTGCTCTTTGGTGTAGCGCTCGACGAGGTCGTGCGGCCGGTTCGTCTGCTTCAGATAGCGGAGGGTCTCGTCGTCGACGGGGAAGAACCCCATGGTTGCGCCGTATTCGGGGGCCATGTTTGCGATGGTGGCGCGATCGGCGAGGCTCATGCGTGCGAGTCCTTGACCGAAGAACTCGACGAATTTCCCGACGACGCCGTGTCCACGGAGCATCTGGACGATTGTAAGCACAAGGTCGGTCGCGGTGGCGCCTGGGGGCAATGTCCCCTTGAGGCGGAACCCGATTACCTCGGGGGTGACCATGCAGATTGGTTGGCCGAGCATGACCGCTTCGGCTTCGATACCTCCGACACCCCATCCCAATACTGCCAGGCCGTTGATCATGGTGGTGTGGCTGTCGGTTCCGACGAGGCTGTCGGGCATGGCGACGGTGCGGCCGCCGCATGTTTTGGTTGAGACGGTCTGTGCGAGGTATTCGAGGTTGACTTGGTGAATGATCCCGGTTGCGGGGGGGACGACGCGGAAGTTGTCGAAGGCGGTTTGTCCCCAGCGGAGGAATTCATAGCGCTTCAGGTTTCTTGTGAATTCGATATCAGCGTTGATAGCGAGGGATCCGTGTGATCCGAAGCTGTCGATTTGCACGGAATGGTCGATGACGAGGTCGACGGGGAGCTGTGGGTTGATTTTGGTGGGGTCGCCGCCGAGTTTCGCGACGGCGTCGCGCATGGCGGCGAGATCGACGACGGCGGGCACGCCGGTGAAGTCTTGGAGGATGACGCGTGCGGGCTTGAATGGAATCTCAGCGGTTCCGGGGTCTTTTGCGTTCCAGCCGGCGAGTTGGATTACGTCGTCTCGGGTGACTTGCAGTCCATCGACGTTTCGCAGGGCGCTTTCCAAGAGGATCTTAATACTGAAAGGCAGCTTGTCGACGTGTCCGATGCGCTGCGCGGTGAGGGCGTCGAGTCGAAAGATGGTGACTTCGCCGTCGGCTGTTTTCAGTATTGATTCGGCATTGAATTGGTTGTTTGCGTCCGTCATTTGTGTCGTTCCTAACTTGAGCGTTTCTTCGCATTGCGGCTGTTGCACGTCAAGGTGTTGATCGGCCGCGCCGGGCTATTGCCGGGAGTATAAGCCGAAACCGTACGGTTTGAAACGGCATCAGAAGTTTGAGGTTTTTCGCCGACAAGATGTTGCGACGATTGGTGATCAGGAGGATCAGCGGTGGCAACGCGCGAGCTCAGGACGAGCGACAATCCTCAATGGGCGGATGCTCGTGAGCGCATCGCGGGTAAGTGGCAGATACCCGCTTTGGCGGTATCGCTCGTTGCCCTCGGCGTTTCGATTACGACATTTCGTTCACCTGTTTCCAAGATTCCATTCGATGCGCTTGTTGTCGAGCTCTCGGAGCTCGTCGATGAGGGCATGTACACGGCTGCGATTGGTGTGACGGAAAAGCTGTTCTTGGTGCCCGACAAGACGGCGCCGGACCTTGCCCCTGTGTATGGAAACCTGGCGCGGGCGCATTTGAAGCGTGCGGCGCGGAGTGGCGCTCGCGTCGCGCCTGTGGGTGAGTTGGTAATCGAGCATTTCAGTGTTGCTGTGGCCGGTGGTTTCGAGTTAACGGCAGAGGATCACGTGCTTCTGGGTAAGGCGCACGAGTGGATCGGTGACGTCACGACG
>JAJDDU010000357.1 GCA_029260155.1 Phycisphaerae bacterium
CGGTGCTATACTACCTGCGGACATCGTGCTTCTCCTTCCAGGCCAAACGGAGTTCGTCAAAACACCCGATTAGCCTACGGAGAGCCGATGTCCTTGTCTTTCAAGGGGTTAGGTCAGTAACTTTTTGGGAGGAGAACCGTATTTGTAGGCGGCAATGGTGACGGTGTCGTGCTTGCTTTTGACCTTCACGATTCCGGAACCGGGGACGTTGGTGCTGCTTGCGTCCATGGCGGCCATTGCGCCACGACACCGTCGTCCATGACGGAGTGCACACAACGACTGATTCGTCAGAGGTTGATGCTGGGTGGGCGACAGTATCGGCGGAAGTTCCGCGCGAACGGGCGATCCGCAGCGGCGGGGAGAGACCGTCCGCAGATTGCGCAGAGAAGAGGCGAGATTTGTACGTATCTCAACTGCGTCATGGGTTGCAACGGGGGGCGGTGTGCCATATGTGACCGCATCCTCTTCACCTGTTGCCGAAGGCGGCAGATGACGAGGATGCGGATTGTTTTTGCGTTCACCGGTAGGTCGGCGTAGCGCCGAGCCGAGGAGCCTGTCGGACTTCACCGTGCCGGGAAGTTGCCACGGATCCCGCAAGACCCGCACCAAAAATCCGACAGGCTCCTGGGCGACAATGGAACGCATGATCTGCGGTCGCCGGAACCGCTCTTACTCGCCCTCGGTTGGATCATTAAACAGCGCGCCCAAGTTGATGCTGCCGTGGCCGTGCTGTGGAAAACCGGGTGTCGCCGGATCGCCTGGGTTCAGGTTCGAGGCGGTGTCGTCCGGCGGAAACAGAACCAGCGAATTCAAAAACTGCAGCACTCGGCTCCTTTGAGCGAATGAGAGCTGCTCGAAGCTGTCGCGCGACGCTTGTGCCTCGCCACCGTGGCGGAGGATGACCTCGACCAGATTGATGCTCCGGCCGTCGTGTCCGTAGGGTGCGGTCGATCCGACGCCCCAAAGCGGTTCGGTCATGAAGTGCGTCGTGGTCGTGCCGTCGAAGTTCCTCTCGTGGAAATCCGGACCGAGGTCGTGTCGCTTGAAGTTTGCGAAGATGCGCTCAACGAGAAACGAGTCGCCTTGCGGGACCTTGAGCGTTGGATAGCCGCTGCCGTCATCGACCGCGTCGAATCGCGTGCTCGCGGTGGCGAAGAGGCGATTGAAACCGGGCTCTGTGGGATCGAAGTCCGTCGCTACGTCCGCGACTCTGCGATCGCTCTCAATGAGGAGGTTTGGAATGTGACACTCGGTACAACCGACCTGGGCGAGGATGGCGCGACCCATCCTGGCTTCGCGGGTTTTTTGGTAGCGACCGGCTTTGAAGTAGTTGAGCAGGTAGAATTCCATGTAGTCGGTGTTGCTCGTTGGAATCTCGTCAACCACGCCATCAGCGTCCGGATCGTCCGCATCGCTGATGGCCGGTGGGGCGTCTATGGCGTCGATCGATCCACTGAGCATCATGCCCGAGGGCGTCACAACATCCGCGCCGCCTGATGCGGCCAGCATGTCGGGATCTGCTGATTCCAACCCCATCTCCGCGTTGAACGCGCCAACGATGAATTCGCGTATGGAAATCGTCGAGCCCTCCGCGAAGAACGGTCGCACGCGCAGGTCCGCGTTGACACCCTCTACGCTTGAAGTATCGACTGAACCGTCGGGATTGGCTGTGATCGCACCATACTCGATCCCCTTGCTGGTGAGAGCTCGCGTCTCAGGGACGCCGGACGCCTTCGCGGCGTCCACTGCGTCGTCGCGAATCTGGCGTAGCTCCTTCGTGATTTCGTCGGCCAACATTTCCTGCAAACCCAAACCGAACAAGTGTGGTGCATCCCGGCTGTCCGGACGGGTGAACACATCGCCGCCGAAACCCGCAGCGCCGCGGGGCCGACCGTGGCAGGATGCGCAGCTATCCGCCAGGCCGGCGACAATCGATGCATCGGACTCGATATCGCCGACGCCGTCTTGCGTGCGCGGCCCCACGCCCTGGGCGTGGGTGAACTTGCGTTGGAAGATTTGTCGGCCTCGTCGGACGGCGCGGTAGGGATCGCGTTTGATGATGAACATCGACGAGTCCGGTGTGCTTACGTCACCTCGACCGATGCCCACCTGCTCGTCGTACGACTTGTGAATGCCCGCGTTTGCTGTGTTTGGCGTTTGCGTCACATCGCTCAGTTGTCCGAGGACCGACGTGGCTGTGATCGCCACGAGTCCTACCGAAATCCCTAGCGACGCCCATCTTGTGCGTGCGGAGTTTTTCCTGACTTCGTTCATCGACTCGTCTCCAATTGTATCTTGTCGCTACTGTCCACGTTGCCGATCGCCGCCCACGATCGTATTTGAACGCATCATTGTGTACGCGTTTGTCGCAGTAGGTGCTGCGGTAGTGGTTTTCATAGTGACTCATTCATGGGGTAAACTAGTGTAGTGTTTCAGAATTGAGGAATTTTACGGTTTTCTTGCGGGTTTCGTCCTCTGGAAGGAGGATGAGACTGGTGAAACAAGCCCATCAAATCACGCTTGCGGAAGTTGATCGTGCGACGCTCACCCGATGGTCGCG
>JAJDDU010000358.1 GCA_029260155.1 Phycisphaerae bacterium
ACTGGTTTGCTTCTCAGATCATTGGTGAAATCGGGTTGTTCGGGCAGGAGTTTCACGCGGGGTCGCTGGACGGTACTGGCACGAGCAACTTTCTGTGGAACAACCCGGGCGGCGGTCACGGGCTTCCGAGCGGGTGGGTTGACGCAAACGGCACGATCGATCCCGGCACTGGCGCACCTTGGTCGGACGTGAGCAATCTGGCGTTTCAAATCGGCGGGACGGTCATACCCGAGCCGGCGACGCTTGGACTGTTGATGGTGGGTTCGCTGGCGCTGCTACGCCGTCGGCGGGCGTAGGCGATCGACCGCACTCGCCTTGCACAGCGTACGGAGCTTCCTTCGCGCGATCAGGTGGGGATTGTAGGGTTGCATGCTCGGGCGTTTGCACAGCCAAACCACGAGTGCGAAACCGGCCATACCGATGAAGCCGCCGACTCCGCCATCGATCATGAAGTAGGGTAGCGTTGCCAACGGGACAAGCGCCGCGACGGCAAGATAAAACCACGCCAAGACATCGAGCCCCCCGGGGCGAAACTTGTGACTCGCGCCGAACCTGTAGACAGATATCGGCCACAACACCGCCGAAGGTAGGAGCATCACGGTCGCGCATGCCGCCGGACCCCGGAATGCCAGAAGCCCACCTGCAAGGAGCCCCGCGAGCCATATGACGCTGATGGTGGACCATGTTTCGGAACGATGGAAGTCTGCTTCCGTGAAGTTTGCGGCGATGTACAGATCAGCGAGCGTGTTGAGCGTGCCGCATTCGGGGCATCGCAGCGGATCGCCCTTGTGTCCTCGAAGGTCATATTCGCAACGCAAGCAATGCAGGTGTTCGACTGGGTCGCACATGGCTTCGCGCACTATTCGGTCAGGCCGGCATACACGTCGGCGTATCCCCGTGCCATTGAATCGTCCGTGAAACGTTGTTCGACGTTTTGGCGGCATGCTTGGGGTCTGATGGTTTCTAGCTTGGCGACGGCGGCGACTGCTTGGTCGATATCGTTCACGACGAAACCGGTTTCTCCTTCGAGGATGATCTCGGGGAGTGCGCCGAAGCGGGTGGCGATGATGGGTGTGCCGCTTGCTTGGGCTTCGACGGCGACAAGGCCGAACGGCTCGCACCAGTTGATGGTGAACAGTACGCCGGCGGCTTTGCGGTAGATGGGGGCCAACTCCTTCTGCGAGAGCAAGCCTAGGTACTCGACGTTTTTCCCGTCGATGTGCGGCTTGATCTTGGCGTTGAAGAAGTCTTCGTATTGCGGTTCGATCATGCCGGCCATCACGAGGCGGCGGCCTGCGCGTTTGGCGACTTCGATGGACACGTCGGGGCCCTTCTCGGGTGAGAGCCTGCCGGCGAACAGGAGATAGTCGTCTTTCTCCGCTTCAAAGGGGAAGCCCTCAAGTCGGATGCCGTTGTAGACCGTCGCGACGTAGTTCAACTCCGGCATGAGGGTGCGCTCGGCGTTCGAGATCGAGACGAACGGCAAGTCGCGGTATTTGTTGAACACGGCGTGGTGCGCGCGGACCCAGGCTGATCCGTGGAGCGTCGAGACGAGCGGGCACTTGATCAATCGCCCGAAGACCAGGGCGTGTAAGTGCAGGTGAGAATGAACGACGTCGAACTCGCCGTCGGCTGCCCGCTCCATGCAGGTCGCGATGTGCAGCTTCTCAAGTGCAGAGCCCTCCGGCGGGCCTTCGAGCAAGCCTGTTGACTGATCGTAGCGGCGAGGCTGGTTGCGCTCGTTCTCGGGCCAGGTTTCGAGCGCGTACGGAACGGTCTCGACGAGTTTGGCCGAGGTTTGCGATCCGCCGGCTGCGAAGACGGTGACGTCATGGCCTTGCTTGACCAATGCCTCGGTGAGGTTGTAGGCCACGAGTTCCCACGGGCCGTAGCCCTTCGGTGGTAGTGGCCAACTAATGGGAGCGAGCATTGCGATGCGCATGGTGTCTTTCTCGTATAGATTGGTTGGTGCTCTCGTCGGGTCCGAATCCCCCACGGCTAGAGCGATGGGCCACCCGATCGTAGTCTCCGTTGCAAGAGTGCGAGCGGGAGGGCCGCGGGCAACATGGCCAGGATGCCCGATCCGCATGACGGGGTTTGCCTCGAAACCTGTTCGACGCACGGGTCGCGAAGGACCTGCTCACTGTCCGTGCCGTCGCCCTCGATCAGCGTGACGGTTTGACGGGCTTCGACATTGGGAAACTCCTCCACGGCGCCGCCCGGCCAACGCACGCGTATCTTATCGGTGGCTGCGTGCGAAGCCAATCCGAATGTCAGCCACGGGGTTTCCGTCGATAGGAAACTAGAGCCTGCATAAACTTCCCGGGTCTGCGACAGGTCACCGCTGATGACTTCAACGCGAGCGCCAACGGCGTCACGGTTGCTGATCGTTCCTTCGAGTCGCAGCGTGATCCAGTTGTTGTCGTTTCCTAGATTGTGGAGGAGCACGGGTTGCCCGGAAGTGTCTGCATAGGGTTCGGTGACGACCACGATGTCCGCGAAACCGTCGTTGTCGAAGTCGCCTGATGCAACGCCGGAGGTATTTCGACTCTCGAGGTTGACCGGCGATGAACTGGTGAAATCGGTGAACCCGGATCGCCGGTCGTTGAACAGCAGATTTCCTGGATTGCCGTGTCCTGGACCGATGATGTTCATCGGCCCGTCGGGAAGTGACCCTGCGAAGTAGATGTCGGTGTAGCCGTCGTTGTCAAAGTCTGTGGCGGTGCAACCCCATCCGAATTTGAACGATGTTAGGCCGGCGATGAGGGCGGTGTTCGTGTACGTGCCGCCGCAGCGGTTTTCGTACAGCGCGTGCGGGAATGGGAGTAAGGCCGACGTGCCGGAGTTGGTGACGAACATGTCAATATCGCCATCGTTGTCGAAATCGGCTGGGGCAAACCCCATCCAATAGCCGCCGGGGGTTAGCCCGGCTGTGGCAGCGACGTCGGTGAAGGTTAGGTCTCCGTTATTGTGGAACAGTTCGATCGGCGTGGGCAAGAGCCTTGTGTCGTTGCAATCGCCAACAAGCAGATCGATCCAGCCATCGTTGTCATAATCGGTGAAGAATGCGACACAGGCCCCGAGCATGGTGTCCACGCCGGCGGATGCACTGATGTCTTCGAAAGTGAGGTCTCCGTTGTTGCGGAAGAGCTTGTTGCGATGCTGGGTTCCTGTGGTGCCGCTTCCCGGGGCGGTGATGAACAGGTCGAGGAAACCGTCGCCGTCGATGTCGCCGAAGGCGGCGCTCATGGCTGTGGTCGGTTGGACGACTCCTGATGCCCTGGCCATTTCCGTGAACGTGCCGTCCCCGTTGTTGTGGTAGAGCCTGGCAGTGCTCTGACCGGTGCCCATGAAGCCGCCGTCGCCGGTGAGGAACAGGTCCTTGAAGCCGTCGTTGTCGATGTCGCCTGCTACGACGCCGGAATTGCCGAGCCCGTTGTCGACGCCGGCAGATTGGGCAACGTCGGTGAATGTGCCGTCCGCGTTGTTGCGAAAGAGGGCGTTGGGTTGGGTCTTTCCGTTGGTCAAGAACAGATCGAGGTAGCCGTCATTGTCGAAGTCGAGCCAAGCAGCGCCGCCTAGTCCCGAGCCGCCGAGCGACCGACTCTCACGCGCGAAGTCGAGTAAGTGGGATGCGTCCTCAAAGAGCACCGGCGGCGTCTGGGCGCGGGCAGTGGTCATAGCCGACAGGACGGTGACGACTGTCAGCACGCACATTCGTGGGTGACAGGCTGGTGTTCTATCTGGGAAACAGTGCGTCATAGTAACGTCGCTCTCGTTTGTGGGCGGTCGCAGCCGGTGACCTCTCCGGCATGAATCTGTAGACGACGATCATCCACAGGACGGCAGCCGCGATCATACACAGACTCGCCGCTTGCGAAATCGTCATTCCGAATGTGTCCACGGGATTGTCTGTACGTATGGTCTCCATGACGAATCGAATCGGCGGGTACATCAACAGCAACAGGCCGAAAACCACCCCGTGCCGCCTACGTCGATGGAACACGCGGGCAAGAAAACTCGACAAGAACAGTGCGGCGGCGGCGGAGTACAGTTGCGTCGGATGGGACCACTTGGCTGGGTGGTGGGCAGCTAGCCCGTGGATTTCGCGC
>JAJDDU010000359.1 GCA_029260155.1 Phycisphaerae bacterium
GCATCGTCGAGCACGACAGGGGGTGCCCCGAGGACGCGTTCCATCTCGATGGCGAGTTCTTTCTTGTAAGTCCAGTGGTGATCGTCGAGGAAATCGCCCACCTTATGCCAGAACATCCAGGACAGCTCAAGGTAAAGGCCGATGGACTTCTCGTTGTAGCGAAGCCCCTCGTTTCTGAGCAGGTAGATGCCCTTGCTGACCCAGTACCATCTGCGGTGGGGCGTGTAATGCATAACACTGATGTTGTAGGCCATGTTCCACGCGGCGTGTTTCCAGACGGACGGAAAACGCGGGGAAAGTCTGCAGATGATGCTGGCGAGTTTGTTCAACTCGTAGTACTTGTTTTCCTCCTTGAGGCGCTCCATTCGGATGAAGAGGAAGTCGATGGCCAGGGCGCGGAAGGTGCCCATCTTGGTGAGCAGGGCAATGTCGGGGGGCAGGCCTTTGGTCGTTTCCGGATCGAGCGTCAACTGATGCTCGATCCGTTGATCGTCGATGGGTCCGACGAAGAGCGTTGCGGTGCCGATGCACGCGATGGCGAGGGCGACGGCGACGATCTGGACGACGTGCTCGCTGCGCTTGGCCTGTTGGCGCCGGGCGAGGTATTCGGGCACATCGTGTTGAATGACTTCGGGCATAGTGTTCAGCGCATTTACCGACCTGTTTGGCGCGGTCAGAAGGACGTCTCCGCAACCTCGCGTCTCTGGAACATCAGGCAGGCAGCCAACCCGATGCCAATGGTGCCCAAACCGAGATTGCTGATCGCGGTCAGCACCCACCTCAGCGTTACGTTTCTTCCGTTTACGAGCATGCTGGTGCCGTCATACTTTGAAAAGTCGGGAATGACGAAGAAAGCCACGGTATAGAGCAGCTCCGCGAACTTCTTAAACGCCCAGTAGACACCTTCGTCCTCAAAGTGGATGAGCGAATCGTTCAGAAATCCCGACATCGTGGCGAGGGCCAGAAACGCAAAGCTGACCAGGCACGCAACCGGAAAAGAAAAAACGCACACGGTCATTACCGCGAACGCCGCCAGAAGCACCAACTTGCACATGACCATGGTGAGCTGGCGGGCGAGGTTGCCTCCGAACGTGCCCACGGTGAACAGCACTTCGATGTCACCGAAGGACGTGAAGCTGATAGTGTTCCCGTACTGCGGCTCGCCTTCGAACGGATTGCGGTTGTACAGTTGGGCGCGTAGCGACCGATCGGGGGCGACTGCGTTGGCGGGAACAAACAGAGAATGGTATCTGTTTATAACATCGCGGCGTTGGAGTTGGTAGAGCGGCGTGCCGAGGTCGGGGTTGCCGACGAACCACTCGGCGCGGAGCACTTCATCCATGGGATACGCCCAGACTTCGGCCTTATACCGCAGCTGGATGGTGCGATCAGGGCTTCGGTCGCAACGCACATTCTCAAAATCGAAGACGCGTGATTCGAGCGGAAACAGCGTGCGGTATCGTTGCTCGGCGTCTTTGCGGAGTCGAGCCTTCTCTTTTTTCTTGTCGAGTTTCTCGATGACGTCTTCGTAGGCGCCACTTTCGAGTCGCTCGTTGAACAGGCGTTCGGCGGTCTCTGAAAAATCGATCGGTGTGATGGGCACGGCGTGTCGGGCGGTGAGAATCTCGTCGCGCAAGCGGAGTTGGTCGAACTCGTCGCGCGGCGGTCGGGTTGCCATCCAGCGGGCGGTTCCGTAGATGGCAGCGCCGGACGTCCCAAGCAAGGCCCCGACAAGCACGACGATCCCGAGCCATTTTCCGACGACGAACTGCCATCGGGGGATGGGCTTCGCCATGAGCGTCAGAATCTGGCCGCCGGCGACTTCCTCGGACAGTGATCGTGACAGGAAGATGGCCAGCAGACTCAGGAAGAACTCGACCCCACCGATGGAGAAGGACAGAAACGTCTGCACGGCGGAGCTAACGGAGTCCTCTTTGCGCAAGGCGAAGGGGAGCCCGACGACGAGAACCAGGATGAAGGCGATGAAGACGAGCGCGATCTTCATGCGCAGGCTTTCGGCAATGGTCTGCCGGGCGATGGCCCAGATCCTACCCATCGTCGGCATCCTTCTTCTTCTGCATCAACGCGTCGATGATGCTGCGGTCCGCCTCGGACGCATCTTGTTTTTCGGGGACGACCGGGGTCTGTGCCTCGGTTCGTTCCGGCGGCGCTGGTTTGGGTTGTGTAAGATGCTCTATCACCGCTTCGGACTTCGACCGGGCCTCCTGTCGGGGGCGGATTTCAAGGAGTTCGGCTGTGGACGGCGGGGGCTTGCGATCAGCCTCGGAAACGAGATGTTCTATCACGTTGGGTGGGGCGGTCGCGCCCAGGAAGTCGGGCAGCGCGCCGGATCGCCTCGCTCCAGAGCTTCGTGCGTTGGTTTTCTCTGCTTTCTCGATGGTCTGCATGAAGTACGTTTCGAGGCGATCACTGGGGGCGCCGACGCTTAGGATGTTCTTGCCTGCGGACTCGTGCAGGAGTGTGCGCACGGTGTCTACGGTTTCGGGGGTCAGCTTGTCGGTGATGAACTGGGTGCGGTCCTCGCGACTGAGCAGGTCGGTGATGTCGCCGGTAGATCGCTCTCGCCCACCGTAGAGGATGGTGATGCGGTCGCATACGTCTTCGACGTCGGCCAGCAAGTGGCTTGAGAGCAGGATGGTCTTGCCCTTGCGTGAGAGTTCCCGAATGACATCTTTGATCTGGCGAATTCCGATAGGGTCGAGTCCCGCGGTGGGTTCGTCGAGGATTAGGAATTCTGGATCGTTGATGAGCGCCTGTGCCAACCCGATGCGTCGGGCCATGCCCTTGGAGTATTCGCCGATACGGCGCGTTGCTTCGGCGGTAAGGCCGACCATGTCGAGCAGTTTTTCGATGCGCTCGCGACGCTGGCGGGTGTGCTGTTCGAACAGTCGGCCGTAGAGATCGAGCGTCTCGCGGGCATTGAGAAAGCGGTACAGGAAGGACTCTTCGGGAAGGAATCCGATCCTGGCTTTGACGGCGACGTCTGTGGGTGGCTTTCCGAACACGGAGATTCGTCCGCGGGTGGGGTAGAGCAGCCCGAGGAGCATCTTGATGGTCGTGCTCTTTCCGGATCCGTTGGGCCCGAGGAGGCCGAACACTTCGCCTCGGCGGACCTCTAGATTCAAACTGTCGACTGCGATAACGCGATCGCGCCTCCAGAAGTCCTTGAAGACTTTGGTCAAACCGGCAGTCTGTACCACGGGCATTTCAGTAGGTTTCATCGTACGCAATTCGCCTTCGCGGGTCGGCCTAGTCCGGAACGGTCAGCGGCCCGCCGGGATTTTTGATCTCGTATTGGTGCGGGTCGCCCTGCTGAACCTCTCTGAGGTACTCGTCGCGTTCTTGTCTTGCCCGCTGCCCGGGGTCCAGCCCGACTTTGAGCCGGAACTGCGAGCCCGGCGGGCGGTAGAGCTTGGTCAGCCCAGGGCTACGCAGAAGCGCGCTCTTTGCCTCCTGCCACAATCGAGCGACCAACAATTCCGGGTTGATGCGGTACTCGGCGAGTAGAGCGTTGTACTGTTCGGCGTCGGCCCGCATGCCCTGCACCGCGGTTGTGTAGTACCCTTTTGCGCTGCGCACCATCGCGCCTGCGCGCCCGGACGCCTCGAACTCGATGATGCGATCGATATCACCGGTCAATCGCTCGACTTCCGCGGCATCGGTGGCTGCGTCGAGCGCGTCGAGCTTGGCGATGACAACGGTGTGGGATGCGCCGGCGGCGGCGTTTAACCTCTCGGTGGCTTGTTGCTGCGCGCTGCCGATTCGGGTGCGTTTGTTGTTCTCTTCGCGTGTGACGTTGGCGAAGGCGACAAGCGCTTGGATCGGGGGCGTCGACTTATGGATTTCGACCGATTCCACAACGATGCCTGTGTCGAGCGTCGCGAGTTCGTCATCGACCTTGTTCTTGACCTCAGCACGCAGCTCAGAGAGTCGTTTGACCGTCGCGTCCTCAGTGGTATAGCCTCCGACGACATCGATGGCGGCGTGTTCCAGAACGGCGGTGATCAGCTCCTCTGCATGTTGCACATCGGTGTCGGACACGAGGGACACGTACTTGGCAAGGTCGTCGATAATGTAGGTCACCTCCCAGAGGACGTGCACGAATCCCTTGTCTCCGGTGAGCAGAGCTCCGTCGCGCGTGGGGTGCAGACCTTTTCCGCCGCGTCGCACTTGGACGAGCGGGATTCCCAACTCATTGTCGTTTAGGTGCATCCAGTGGCTGCGGATGGTGACGGTGCTGCTCTGTTTCACGGGGACTTTGACGACCTCGTCGATTGGCGCGGGGAACGCCCAGTTGAATCCCGCGTCGCGAACGCCGCCGACGCGTTCGCCGAGGCGCAGCACGATGGCTTGTTCGTTTTGGTCAACGATGAACGTGCCGGACGCGAGGAACAACACGAGCAAGATGACCATGGCCAGCTTGAGGATTCGGAAGCTGGTGCTGAGCGCGTCGGTTAGCGACTGACCGGCTGAGTCCGCGGGGACTGCGGGCGGTTGTGGTTGAGTACTCATGAGACGATCACTTCCGCGATACAGGCTTGGGGTCGGCTGTTAGGTTGAAATCCAGGTCGCTCAACGTCGCACCGTCGTCGAGACTGAACAGGTCGACCGGCGTATTCTCTCGCGTGAGGATCACCGTGGATTCGCGGAGCGATTGCAGCGCGGCCAGCTTGTCGAGGAAAATCCGAAGCTCGGGGTGCTCCTGGAACTGGCTGTATATCTCGCTTACCTTCTTCTGACCTTCGTTGCGGATTTCGTCGGCCTTTCGCTGGGCGACGGCCATGATGCGTTGTTCGGTTGCCCGCGCGGAGGCGATGATCTGTGCGGCCTGCGCGTTGCCCTCGGCCTCATAGTTCTGGGCTTTGTTTTGCTGGGCTTTCTTCATGCTCCCGAAGATGGCCTTCGTGGCAGACTCGGGAAGCGTCAGTTTGGTGATTCCGAAGTACTTCACATTTACGCCGTACTCGTCTCGCCAGACTTCGCGCACCGGTTCGAGCATGTTCTGCTCAGCCTCGCGCAGCTTGCGGTCCTGCGGGTTGGTTGAGACGAAGTTGGAAAAGTCGTATTGCCCGATGACCGCTTTCTTGCGTGAGCGAATCGCGTTGCGCAGTTGCTTTTCGCCATCCTGGTCGCGTTCGAATCGTTTGTGGAACAAGTAAGGATCTTCGACGGTCCAGAAGGTGGTCGTGGTGACGATGACGTTCTTGCTGTCGGCCGTGATGGTCTCTTCGGTTCGGTCTTCCAGCACGCGGATGCGCGTGTCGAACTTGACCACGCTCTGGATCGGCCAAGGCCATTTGGCGTACAAACCGGGATCATCGAGCGTATCGCCGGATTTTTCCCCGAACGTCTTTAAGATCGCGACCTCCGTGAACCGAACCTGGAACGTGCACATGTAGAATCCCAGGATCAGCACCACGACGGTGGCGGCCAGCAAGGTGGGAAGGTTTCGCATGGTTCTTGAATCTCCGCGGCGTCGAGAGCTTACGGTTGCGACTGCGAGGCCGATGGGTTGGACGTTTCGAGGTCCAGTGTTGCCCGTTGTTTCGTTTCGTACTCTACGATGAGGTCGGCGGGGTCGCCGACATAGACAAACTTTCGCAGGCCGGGCAGCGTCTCCTTCAGCGTCTGCAGTTGACGGCGCACCATGAAGAGACGCGGAGCGGCCTGATAAGCGGCCACGTCGGTCGAGAACGTACTCAGCTTGCTCTTGGCGATTGTGATCCCCTGCGCACTTACGGCGCGGGCCTCGGCGATCCTCTTGGCGGCGTCCCCACTGGTCGGCGCGATGCCGTTGGGCTTGTCGCCGAGAAGCAGCGCGTCGACGCGGTGTTTTGCCTCTTCTGAGGCGATGGCAGTCTCCGGCGATCGCGCGCGATCCGCCTCGCCGGCAAGCCGGTCCATTTCCTGAATCGCCTCGTCGAGTTCTTCGGCGCGTCGGAGGCTTCCCGTCGCCAAGGTCAGGATGCGGCTGAAGGCGCCCTCGGCGTGCTCGATCGTTGCGGACTTATTGATTTCTGCGGCGATGACTTCCTGGTAGGCGGCAGCCACCTCGTCCTTTGCCGGTGGGTGCGCGTGTAGCCCGACCATAGTTATGGCGATGCCAACGCCGAGGTCGTTGCATCTTGATTGTAGTCGCTGTTTCATTTCGCGACTGAACGCGTCGCGGCCGCTGCCCATCAAGAAAGCCGCATCGTGACCGGCTGCGTAATCGGAAAGCTCCTGATCGGCGATCGTATCAAGCACGCGCTCGGGCTGCTGGTAGCCGTAGAGGTAATCGTGCAAGTCGCTGATGTGGTACTCGACGTTGGCCGAGATCATCAAGAGGCTGACGCCTTCGCCGCTGTGGGATTCGCTTTCAGTGCGATCGGCCGTTGCGGCTGTTCCTGAGTCACCGGCGTCGATCTCGGGGTTGGCGACGATCAGGAGCATTCCCGAGACCAAATGGGCGTGCTCCTCGGTCCAGAGCACGGCGTGACCCTGGGCATGCTCGTCGACAACTTCCTCTTCGTGCTCATGGGCATGCTCGCGTTTTTTCCACGATTCCTCGTGCTGGGTGCCGACGGTTGCGACCCGCATGCGGTGCACCTGGGCGCGGACCACGCGATCAATCGGCCAGGGGTACTTGAGGCCGA
>JAJDDU010000360.1 GCA_029260155.1 Phycisphaerae bacterium
CGCCATGACGGTCGACCCAAGTCTTCGGATCCGACGCTTGTTCGTCAGGCGTAACTGTGTAGTCCGGTGATGATGAAATTGATCACGATCCAGTTGAATAGCATGACCACGCAACCCACGGTCGTCAGAATCGCGGTCCACAGGCCTTTGTCGCGGACCTTATGACGCACGTGAATCAGAACCAGAAAAACGATGAACGTGTTCAAGGCAAAGACCTCCTTGGGATCCCAGCCCCACGGTCTGCCCCAGGAGTGGTCCGCCCAGATCGCACCCATCACAAGCCCGGTCCACAGGGACACGAAGGAGACTTCCATCAGGACCATGGTGGCCCCGTCCAGCACCTGGGCGAACGTCACCCGGTTGCCGGCGACGAAACTCTGCTTGCCCTTCATGATGAGCGAACCCGCCCCTCCGAGAACGGCTGCGTCGGGCGCACCGCCGCCGATGCGATGCCGAAGATAGAGCAGCGCGGTAACGGTCGCCATCGCAATGAGACCGTAGCTCCAGATGATCATGTTCGTGTGAATGTAAAGCCAGATGTCATGCAGGATGGGCATGATGTTGTCGATGTCCGAACTCAGCACACCCGGCATGAAATGGGCGCACATGGCTGCGATCATCGCGGCGCAAGCGCCACCGAGAAAGAACATCGAATGCATCAGCGTTTTGCGGGCCAGGATCTCCAGCACGATCGCTGCCAAACCGCTGAACCACGTCGCGGCCAGGATGGCCTCGAACATGTTCGAGTTGGGAATCCGTCCCGACACGCGCCAGCGAATGCCCAGCGACGCGGTGTGCAGCGCGAAGGCGATGAGAAACAAGAACAGCCCCGCCCAGCGCGCGCCCTTCCAGCGGTAGATCACCGACATCAAGAGCGGCAGCACGGCGAACGCGTAGACAAGCCATATCCACGTCATGCTCTTGCTGCGGAAGTACCAGTTTTCGAGCTTCATGGTGTCGAGCTCGGGATAGAGTGTCGGCTCGACCGAGCGCAGCGCACCGGCGATGCGGGGCAGCAAGCGATTGACTTCGCTGGCATCCTGGGCCGCCCAGGCGCCCGCCAGGGCAATCCAGTTGTTGGTCAATTCGGACGCCAATCCGGGATCGAGCCCAGGGATGCCGCCTTGGGACTGCATCCCCGCGTGAACGTCGTCGCCGGGCGCGGAGCTGAATGCGTCGTCAATGAGATACCACGAGGAGTTTTCGTCGCCCCCCGGCGGCGGGACGGCGCGAAGATTGCGTGCCAGCGTCATTGGGTTGGCAACGTTCAACGCGGAGCGAATGGCGTTGACCGGTTTGGCTGTGCGCATGAGGTTCTGTTCGAGCGTGTCCAGATGGGCTTGGACCGCTGGATGGCGCAGCAATGACGGTGAGATCAGCCCAGTCTTCTCGAACGTCGCCAGCAAGGCTGGTTCAGCCGCGCCCGCACCCTCGATATGTTCTGCTATGGACTGCCGGATTTGCTTCTTCTTGACGTAGATTACATCCGCCTCTTGGTAGGCTGTGGGGCGGAACATCAAGTCCAAGTAAGTGAAGATCGGCTCTTGCCCCGCGATTCTGCGCGGACCGCTTACATAGCGCATCATCGTGCGGGCGAACGAATCGAACGACTTAATGCGACCGCTCGCCTGCACCGCAATGGACCGCACCGGATCAAGATCGACCGCACAGGCAAATGCCGAGGGAGATGTTGTCTTCGGTGACTTGGTCACGTTGTAGAAGACTATGTACGCAATCAGGGCAACGACCGCGACATCAATCGCGCGCTTCCGCCACAGCGGCGACAACATCTTGAGAACGCCGATGGCGAAGGCGACCCCCGCGACCAGGTAAAGGTACAGCATCATAGTAACTACCCCCTTTAGTTCCTCTGCAACACATCAGCCTCGCGCCCGGCCGCGACGCTTTGAGGCGGATGCGGACCTCCGGTGCCCGTGGCGCGGGCGTCTCGCGCACGATCTTGCACGCGGCGCCGAATGATCGGTTTGACGTAGAATGCGAACATCATCCCAACAACCGAAATACACGTTCCCACCAATTGGATGACCACGCCGTTGCGGTTGCCCACGCCGATACCCGTGAAGTTCATGCCGCCCGACCCCTGCGACGGCGGATCCCACGTCGACTGGAAATACCAGAAGCCGCCGTAACTCGCGGGGCGGTTCGAACTCATTTGCATGGTCTCAGACCATCCGCCGGCCGACTTAAACCGCAATTGGCTGATGAAGTCGCGCACGGTGTTGGTCGACCCGGTGTATCCGCCCGTGTGCGTCGTCAACTCGAACGTCTCCAGGGCGATCGCTGTCGGCAGCTCGTGCCGCACGCGCGAGTACAGCAGTTCCACGTTGTGCCCGTCAGGAAGTCGCAATCGTGACGGATGATAGCTAATGCGTCGCGGGATCGCTTGCTGCTCATTGGGCAGAGCGTACTGGTTGAACTCAAGCCACTGTGTATGCGACCAGTCGTCCTTCGAAATCTCCACTTTAACCATCGAAAACGACCGCCGTGCGTTCCGGTCGCGCCGCTCAAGCGGTATCACCCGTGGCCGGATGATCTGCTTCGCGCGAGGGATCATATACCGCAACGTGAGCGTCACCTCGTCCGTCGCGGCGATCGATCCGCCTGTCTTGATCGCCGTTTTTGTGACGCGACCGTCGAATTCCTTGAACAATACGCATGTCTCGACACCGGGAGGGCCTGCCACAAGTGTGACCCGAGCCTGCGCGCCGCCCGGTTCATAACGCGCGTCGATTACGGGATCGGCTTTTACCATCTGTCCGTCCGCCCCGACGTCCCGCGACGCGCCCGCCATGTTGGCCACGAACCGCGTAATCGTTCGATCGGGCGTCTTGATGTCGACGGTGGCCACCGACATGGATTGACCCGCCAACTCCCCGGACTGCATGAGGAGATTGTCCACCACGTTCCTCAAGCGAAACGTCATGTTCGTCCCGGCGATGGGTCTGAACGCGGCGTCGTTGCCGCGCTCGCTTACTTCGTCCAACGCAACAACGATCTCGTCGCCACCGGCGGGAAGGCGAAAGACCAGCTTCCCCTGCGACGCGTCGAGCAGACCGGCGAGTTTTTCGGGCGAATCGATCCAGCGGAACACGATTTGTCCGTTCTCCGTTGTGCTCCGCTTGGGATCACGGGCGACGAGTTCGTAGTCCACTTGGGCACCAGGCCCCGCGCTCAGCGTGAGTCCAGCCACCGGATTGAGCTCCTCGCCTCCGGCCTGCCACGAAATGGACTTGAAGGCGTAGCGTAGGTAGGACTTTATGCGAACATCGTAGCCGACCAGCGGGTCGCCCGATTCCTCCGCCGGCGGGACGGCAAGGTCCAGCGGACGCGGCAGCATCGATCGGTCGCCATTTGCTGAAACCTCGTCAAGCGAGGCGACGTGATCGTGGTAACGCGGAAGGTCGTCCACTGCCCGCTCGATCCAGCGATCGCTGCCAACCGTGCGCGTGTACAACGCCGAGGTATCCTGCAAGAAGAATTCGGTCTGAGGGGCATAGTCGAGCTTCATCTCGATTGCCTTATCGACCAGCGGATCGCCGGAAGACCTCTTCTTCGCACGCGTGCCGTCCGACAGAATGTCCTCGGTGTACTGCGGGTAGCCGACCAGCAACTGGCGTGTGAACTGCTCCGTTGGCGTTTGGCAGTCGATCCACACCATCATGGCCAGCTTGCCTTTGTCCTCCCCGCTGGCGATCGCCCATTCCGGGAAAATCTGCGACACGCTAAAGTGATGTCGATTTCGCCCCTGCCCCACCGTGATATGGTTGCCCGGGCGGACCAGCAATATCGCTGGCTCGCCGGCGCCGGGCACACCGATGACAGCCTGCCGCCGGAATACCGGCGCATCGCCCTCAAGCTTCGTCGAGAAGTAATTGACGCTGCCGATGCACAAAACGAGGACGCCGACGTGTATCGTCCACACGCCCGCGTTCACCAGGCGCAGGGGGATTCGCTTCAATGTGACGACCGTCAGCGTGACGCATGTCAGGGCGATCATCAGATCGAAGGGCCACCAGTGAAACCACTCCATCTCCGTCATGTCGAACATCGGGTGCTGCCGTACCGGAGGCAGGGCGCTGCCCAGCGAACTGTAAACAAACAGAGCGACCAGGACGGTTACGCCGAACCAGACGTTGTTCGCCCAACTGAAGAACACGACGTCGAGGATCCCCCGTTGTCGTGCCTGCGGTGCCGCATTGGCAGCGTTGCGATTCACGTGATATTCCCTGGTAAGTGGATTCTAAACTCTAAACCCTGGATTCTGAGTCCCGGATTTCCCCCATCATTCGTCGTGCGCCCGGACGATTTCCCACAAAGCCCCCGAGGTCTGAGCAGACGCAACCGCCACGCGAAATGAATCCATAAGCATCAAACGCGAGATTCGAGCCAGCGCCTGAATGTGAGGACCGGTCTTGTCCGGTGGGCTCGCCAGCAAGACGACAATCTCCACAGGCTGCCCGTCCTTACTCTCGAATTCGAGCGGGACGGCCGGCTTGCCAAGCGCCATCACCAGCTCCGTGCAGCCCGCACACTTGCCGTGTGGGACAGCCAGCCCCTTGCCGATTCCTGTCGATGCCGTCCGCTCTCGGGCCAGCACCGTTTGCAGCACCACATCCCGGTCGCTGATCCGCCCCGCGTCGTCAAGGACGTCAACCAACTCCGTGATCACCGCAGTCTTGTCAGATGCGATCAACGGAACACGAACGCAGGAGGCCGTTAGAATGTCAGTCAGTTTCATGGCGGCACAAGTCTACTGCCCCCGCCCCAACAATCAACCGCCAGTTAGGGATCGGCTGTGCACGCTCGGTGATCGCGCGGGAAACGCGCTAGAATCGAGGCAAAAACGCAGGATCTACTGCGGTGGATGCTGCGGGTCCGCCTTGGCCCGGAAACCGGTGATGGCCGGCATGTCCTCGGGCATCTCGTCGGGCGGGACGGCGTAGACCTCGACACGCGCGACATCTTCGTACGGAACGGAGATGACGAACGCACCGACCTTGTAGTGGTCGTCAACGGGCTCGCATTCGAACGTCAGGTGGCCACGGCATCCGACATCGGCCGGCTCTTTCAACTCGTAGCTGAACCCGTCACGCAGGTACAGCAGGGTGCGCGTACGCAGATTGTTCGAGAACTCGGCGAATTCCGCGTCGTCCATTCCGTTCTCACGTGTCAGATCAGGAAACCGCCGGAGCGAGCAACGCAATCGGGCCTCGTTTAACTGCGATTTGAACGCGCTGCCGGTAAACCACTCGTAGTTGAACACGTGCGAACCCTTCCTGAAAGCTCCTGCCCCCGGATCCCGAGTCGGAGGCGGTCGGAACCGTAGGCGTGACACATCCGGGTGTCAACAACGCGGTCCCAAGCTACCTATCGTCTCGATGCCGCGGTAGCATGGCCTAGATGTCTTCCGCCGATAAGAGCCGTTTGATCAAGCGACTGGCGACGGAACTGGGGTTCGACAGGGTCGGTATCGCCGCCACCCTACCGATCGAGCATGGTCCGTATCTGGAGAAATGGCTTGCCGCGGGACGGGCGGGGTCAATGGCGTACCTGCACAGAAACCGAGACATTCGCTCCGATCCCAGCCGGCTTGTGGAAGGTGCGAGAAATGTCATCGTTCTGGCTGCCAGCTACTCTCAATCACCACCGCCCGCGCCCGTTGACGACGAACCGCGCGGGCGAGTGGCCATGTATGCGTGGGGCGATGACTACCACGACATCCTGAAACGACGACTGCACGATCTGGCCGACGCCCTGCACGTCGCCATCGACGAATCATTCGTCACCCGATGCTGCGTCGACACCGTGCCGATTCTTGAGCGCGAGTTGGCCGCCCGCGCCGGCGTGGGATGGATCGGAAAGAACACGATGGTCTTGCAGCGGGAGTTGGGTAGCTACTTCTTCCTCGGTGAAATCGTCACCACGCTGGAACTCGACCCCGACGGGCCGGCCGTCGACCATTGCGGCAGTTGCACGAGCTGCATCGACGCGTGCCCCACCGCCGCATTTCCGACCGCCTACGAGATGGACGCCTCGCGGTGCATCTCCTACCTGACCATCGAGCATCGTGACACTATCCCCGAGGCATTTCACCCCCTGATGGGCGACTGGATCTTCGGATGCGACGTGTGCCAACAGGTGTGCCCGTTCAACCGCCAGCCTCGTCCGACGCGAATGTTCTCCATCCGCAGCCCGGGTCCACAGCCGTCGCTCGACGGAATCATGAGATGGTCGGACGAGGATTACCGCCGCACGCTCAAGGGCAGCGCCATAAAGCGGGCCAAACTCGGCATGCTAAAACGCAACGCCGCGATCGCTCACGACAACATTTGTGCGCCCTAACGGCCCGTGGTCAGAGAAGTATAGTCGAACAGGGGATTCCAACGCGCAGCATGACTAGCCCTGTGGCTCGGAGACTACGACTTCCACCACAGGCGGGTGCTGGTCGGCGCACGGAGCGAAGAGCGGCTCGATGTCCTTCCACCACTGCTTGGCCAGAGCGAAAGACGCGAGCCCGGCAAACGTGTCCAGGATCACTACCGCGTTGACGTTGGCATCCTTGCCGCACATGCTGCGAACGCGTTGGGCGAACGCTTTGTTAACCACACGAACCTCGTCGTACGTTTGCATGAGCCGATCGAGTGCCCAGTCCGTGGTACGGCCCTGACGCTCGCGAATGCACTGGGACAGAAGGTAGGTCGCGATCGCTCGAAGCGTGGTCTCCTTTCCGTTTGAGAACGGAAGATGGGTGTAGACCATCGGCCTGAGTCTATCGAGGATCGGACAGCCGCTCGTGGCCATGATCAAGCCCACCAGCGAACTGAGCCCCACTTGGAGTGAACATCGCTTCTGGAAATCGCGAGCCTCGGTACAGACTGTTACATCCACCTCATCCGACGACGCGCAGTCGCGAAACGTCTCGATTACGGGGACCAGGTTCCTCGCGACGGGACATTGCGGCGTGTCCAGGACGTCAAGCGGGCAGTTGGGGCATTGCTGGAAACCCAGGCTCGTCCACGGCGGCGACGCAGCTTCGACGTCGGCGATAAGCTGGTGGGAAGGAAGCCCGAGGACGACAGAGAAGTTCCTTGTGACTCCCTCAGGAAGGAGAAACCGATACGTTATCACCTTCGTGTGGGTCATGTGTTTCGCCAACCCCCTCTGGTAGGTCGCGGACAGGACACGCTAGTGTAGTGTTTCATGTTGATGGCATTTTATCCAAGACGGCTCGTGCGCGGCGGACTTTTTCGAGGATCGTTTCAGCTTTGGCGGTCCATTTGAACGTCTTCCGATGTAGGTTGTGATCGTCGATGAACGATCGGAT
>JAJDDU010000037.1 GCA_029260155.1 Phycisphaerae bacterium
TTCGACGGGCGTGCAATTGCTGATATTCTTCCTCGCGCTGGCCTATCATCCGCAACCGCCTGATGTGATCATGCTTGAGGAGCCGGAGAACGGCGTGCATCCTCAGCGTCTGGGGGACTTGATGCAGATGGTCCGCGATATGACGGTCGGGAAGTTCAATGACCGTCCTGCGCAGGTCATAGTGTCGACGCACTCGCCGTATCTGCTTGACTACGTGGACATCGAGCGGGACCAGGTTCTTGTGTTTCAACGCAACGGCGACGGGAGTCGATCCGCGACACCGGCGGACGCCGAGCGGCTCAAGACATTCCTGGACGAATTCAAGCTCGGGGAAGTCTGGTACAACGAACGCGAGGAAGGGTTGCTTCCGAAGAAGCCATGATTCGACTTCTCTTTGTGAGCGACGGAAAGCGCGACGCGGTGACGGTTCCACGTCTCGTTGAGGGCATTCTCGATGCGGAAATCCAGGAGGAAACGCGAGACTGGGCGCGCCTGCACCGTGCCGGGCGCGGTTATGAGCGAAAGCTGCGTTATTCCGTTCGTCAGGCGATCGCCGCAGGTGCTCACGGGGTCGTCGCGACGGTCGACCGAGACAAGGACAAGCGACAGAGCAGGATCGGCGCCCTCGACCAAGCCCGCACCCGAGAGCGTGAAGCGGGAAACGCGCTGGCCATTGCGATTGGGCAAGCTGACCCGCACGGTGATGTCTGGCTTCTGGACGACGCGCACGCTGTTCGCGAAGGACTGGGCCTTCCTGCTTCCACCGACATCCCGAACGTGAGGCGAACCAATAGTCCTAGGACCATCATCAACGATCTGTGCGTACAGGCCGAGGAGGCGAGTAACCCGGTCGATTTGCTTTCGAGGATTGCGCGGCTGGTTACGCTGGAGCGATGTCAGCACGCGAAGGAGACCGGCTTTCGCAAGTTTTCCTCAGACGTAATTCGCGAACTCGGATCGCTTGTCGACGAACACGCCCGGTGAGGATGGGTCGGGGGTATTCCTTGCTGGGCAGTATTTCTGAGTGGGCTGGTCGGTTCAGTCCAGAGATCGTTGTAAAAGATCAATTCGAGCGTAGCGAGGAATCAGGCTGGTAGAGCGATCCGGCTAGATTCCTCGCTGCGCTCGGAATGACGGGGGCCGCAGCGGCGGCGGCGTTGACCACGGAACGGCTGATCGGTAAGGTCCGGCGGCCAAATAGGGGACGCTCGGGCGACGTGTACATGTGGGCCATTCTCAACGGGACTATCTTCAATGTGACCACGGTCGCGATTGGATCGACCATCGGGCTCGTGCTTTCGGGCAAGCTGCCGGAGCGTTATCAGCGTATTGTTCTCGACGCACTCGGGCTGATCACCATCACGATCGGCGTTGACGCGGGCGTGCTCGTGCTTCGCGACACGATCAGCATGTACCGTCCGGACGGGTCGGCTGGCAAGACGTATGGCGCTACGCTGGCGATGGTCACGGTGGGCTCGCTGATCGTCGGCTGTCTCGCGGGCACTTGGCTGCGGTTGCAGGAGCGCGTCGAGAATCTGGGGCATTCGATTCACAAGAGGTTCAGTCGTGGTGAGGCTGGGACGTTCGCCGAGGGATTCCTCACGGCGAGTGTCATCTTCTGCGTCGGGCCATTGACGCTGTTGGGTTGTCTTGAAAACGGTGCGGACGGCGATCCGAGCCTCTTGATGATCAAGTCGCTGCTCGATCTGTTTTGCTCGGTCGCGCTGGCGGCCAGCTTGGGCCTCGGGGTTTGCTTCAGCGTTGTTACCGTCTTGGGGTTTCAGGGCTCGTTGGCGATTACGGCTTACTTCTTCGCTTCGTCGATTCCGCATCTTTCGCAGCAGTTGATGAACGTGGTTGGCGGAGTTTTGCTGTTGGCTACGGCGCTGACGCTGCTTGAGATCAAGAAGATTCCGGTGGCGGACATGTTGCCTGCGATCTTCATTCCGCCGGTCGTTGTATGGGTGGTCGAATCGGTTTGTCCCGGTGTGCTGATCCCCGTCGCTTCTGCGGTGGGTGGGTGAGACGATGGCCGCGGAAGACACCACCCCGGTCCACCGGCTGGTCGATCGTTTCCTGACCGAACAATCGCTCCCGGTCGACGCGGAGCACGTCTGTCCCTACCTCCCGGACCGGGCTGCGCGGAACGAGGGGTTTGCCGTCGAGCGGCTTGAGTCCGACATCTACGCTGCGTTGATGGACCGCACTTTTCGTCGTAGCGGCGTCATGATCTACCGCCCGGCGTGTGAATCGTGCGATGCGTGCCGTCCGTTGCGCGTGCCGGTGGAGGGTTTCACGTTATCGCGTTCGCAGCGGAGGGTTTGGGGCGGCAATAGCGATGTTCGCGTGCAAATCGAGACTTCCCCGAAGCCAACACGCCGAAAGTGGGAGCTCTTCTCGGAATACATCAAACATCAGCATGACGATGCTATGTCGACCGGATACGACGACTTTCTGCGTTTCCTCTACAGCTCGCCGACAGAGACCTGGGAATTCGGATACCACATCGGCCGACAGCTCGCCGGGATCAGCATCGTGGATTGCTGCCCCAACGGATTGAGCACGGTGTACATGTTCTTCGACCCGAGGCAGCGCAGTCGTAGCCTCGGGACGTACTCCGTTCTGTGGGAGATCGATTATTGTCGTCGCCAGAAAATCCCCTACTATTACCTTGGGTATTACGTGGCTGGGTCTGGAAAGATGAACTACAAAGCCAACTTCAAACCCTGTGAACTTCTCGGTGAGGACCTTGTCTGGCGAACAATGATCGCGCCGCGCGGTGGCGAAGGGCCTTAACCCATGAGCGGCGGAATAGCTGACAGCCAGCTGCGCGATCGCGTCTTCAAGCGCATTCTCATCGTCAAGCCGAGCTCACTCGGAGACGTTGTCCACGCCTTGCCGGTCTTGCACGGCTTGCGGCAGCGTTATCCCAAGGCGGAAATCAGTTGGCTCATCGGAAAGCCGTTCGCCTCGTTGATCGAAGGACACCCGGAGCTCGACGACGTCATCCCCTTCGATCGTGCGCGTTACAGCCGGTTCGGCCGGAGCGCCCAGGCGACGACGGCGTTTGTCGATTTCGCTCGCGCCTTGCGCCGTCGCGAATTTGATCTGGTCATCGATCTCCAGGGGTTGTTCCGCAGCGGGCTGCTGACCTTCGTCACCGGGGCGGCTGTACGTATCGGATTCGCGTCCGCACGGGAGCTGGCGTGGGCCTTCTACAATCACCGCGTACGCACGCCCGACCCCAACCTCCACGCAGCCGACAAGAATTACCTGGTCGCCAAGGCACTCGGATTCGACGCAGTGGCCATGCGTTTCGACCTTGCGGTGACGGACTCGGAGCGATTGAGGGCCGAGGAAATCCTGGCGGCGGCTGGACTTGGGCCTACGGATCGCTTTGTCAGCGTCTGGCCTGGGGCGCGGTGGGAGACCAAGCGTTGGGCACCGGAACGTTTCGCCGAGACGATCGGTCGGGTGTTCCGAGAGCACGATCTGCCGTCTGTTCTCATGGGCGATCCGAGTGAGCGGGAGCTATGCGCACAAATTGCTGCGGAGTCCGGTGTCTCGCCTGCCGTTCTGGCCGGATCGACGGGAATCCGCGATGCGGTGTCCGTCACGGAGCGTTCGGCGGTCGTTTTGGCCCACGATTCTGCCCCGATGCACATTGCGGCTGCGTTGGGGCGTCCCCTTGTGGCGGTGTGCGGTCCTACGAATCCAGCGCGTACAGGCCCCTACTCAGCGATCGATTCGGTCATCCAAGCCGATCTTCCTTGCGTGCCTTGCTACTTGAAACGGTTGGCCCGTTGCCCCTATGATCACCGGTGTATGGCGGATGTCACGGTCGACATCGTCGTTTGCGCGGTGGGGGCTGCCGAGCGTGGGGTTGGTCGCGAGGCGGAAACCACGGGGCTCACATCTCAAGAATTCTAGTGAAAGGGGCAGACGGGTTCATCACTGGCCGATAAACTGGGGGAAGCGAATGCCGAGCGAACTCGGCCCACCTGTGAATTTCTTGGCGGACCCGTGACCGCGAACTGGCGAAAACTCCGTAGGATCTTTGTCCTCAAGGTGTTGCACGCGGACGATAGTCCGCACCGCATCGCCTTGGGTGTCGCTATCGGCACGTTCGTGGGCTTCACACCGACGGTTGGGTTTCAGACTATCATTGCCATCGCCCTTGCGGCGGCGTGCCGCGTCAACAAGCTCGCAGCCATCCCGATGGTGTGGATCACCAACGTTGTGACGGCCGTGCCGATCTACGCGCTCTGCCATCACATTGGCGCGGGGCTTGTTGGGACCGCGGGGCCGATGGAGCCGTTCCCGACGTTTGGGTTCGCGCATATGCTGGAATTCAGTTTCTGGGCGGACATTGCCACGTGGGTCACACGGGTCGGTGCCGAACTCTGGACCGGCTGCCTGCTGGTGGGTTTCATTGGCGCGACCATCTCCTATTTTGTGTCCCGCTGGGCGGTCACCCACTATCGCCACCGGCGCCAAGCACTCGTCGACGCCCGCAATCGACGGCGCGCACCCCGCCGATTTACGAAGCCAATGCCCGCCCGGCGACCTGTCGCCTGACGTCATTTTCGGGTACATTGACGTTTCCAATTGAAAGCCACCTGAACGATGATCGACCGCGCCGCCACTCACAAGGATCTCATCCTCGCGTCCGCAAGTCCGCGGCGCGCACAATTGCTGCGCGAGGCTGGGTACAGCTTTCGCGTTGTCGAGCCACGTCTGAATGAACCCGAGCACTTCGGACCGCAGGTACCGCCCCACGCGCGAGCGGAGGCGTTGAGTTTCTTCAAGGCGCGCAGCGTGATGAAGGACGGAGCGGAAGGTCTCATCATCGGCGCGGACACGCTTGTCGCTTACAGCGGTGAAGTCTTCGGGAAACCGGCCGACCGCGACGATGCGCGTCGCATTCTGGAACGCCTTGCCGGCACGACGCAACAGGTCATCACGGGCATTACGCTGATCGATACATTGCCCGATACGCGCATCATCACACACTGCGTCACGAACGTAACCATGCGCGCTATGTCCGCCGCCGACATCGAACGGTACTTGGAGACGGATCGCTGGAAGGGGAAGGCGGGCGCCTACGGCATCCAAGAAAGCGACGACGCGTTCGTGACGGCGGCAGAGGGTAGCTTCAGCAATGTGGTCGGGCTGCCCATGGAATTGCTGGATGAGCTTCTGGTGCAATCGGGCAATCTTCTCTGACGAGTAGCACTTCTGGGTGGCCCATCGCTTCAGCGGTGGGGGATACCTTGGATCAGGACGCGTCCGGCCAACCCTCGCGCAATGCGAGCGGCGGTTGCAGTATCTCACTTAACACTACGACCGAGCGAAGGCTCTGCGGGTCGAGACGCCCCAGGAGAAGGGCGGGGTGATCGCGTTGTTTTCCGTGCTCTTGTGGCGGGCTTGAGCTTTGAGGTTCCTTGGCCAAGTGCCGTGCAGCCGCCATGCGTTGGGCTCGCGCGTCAGGTGCGGGCGGTCGCGCGGCCTTTGCCCTTGTCTGCTTGGGGTAGACACGCCGCGCCTTCACCGGAGTCGGCTGATGCGCCCGGTGATCGACGGTTCTGGGCGCCCGGGCGACCGGCACGGGTATCTTGGGTGGCGCGCCCCTTTGTTCGCCCTGTAACACGATTGGCGGGGCGGCTTGGGCACCCTTTGGGGTTTCGCTCGGGCTCGCCTGCGCTGTTTGTTTCTGCTCTTCCTTTGCTGCCGCCCAGTTGCGGATCTTCTCGCCGAATTTGTTCAGCATCGGCAGCACGAGGAACAGCAGCAGGTAGATCAGCCTTCCCCAGCCGTCTTCCTCCTGAGCGAGCAGTGCAACGGTGTCGAACGTCATGTTATGCACTCGGCTGATCATCCTTGCCGGCGTCGCTGATCGAATCGCGCATGGCCGTATCGGCGACGATGTTCTTCATGCGGTAGTAGTCCAAGATGCCAAGATTGCCCGCACGAAACGCCTCGGCCATTGCAAGGGGAACTTGGGCTTCGGCCTCGACGACCTTTGCCTTGTTTTCCTCGACGCGGGCACGCATCTCCGCCTCCAGGGCGCGGGCCATGGCGGCGCGTTTTTCCGCCTCAGCCTGGAACCTGCGTTTGTCGGCTTCGGCCTGTTCCGCCTGAAGTTTCGCGCCGACGTTGGCCTCTTGTGACACACCGGCGACACTGATGTCGGCGATGTCCACCGACAGTATCTCGAACGCCGTCCCGGCATCCAGACCCGACGCCAAGGCTCTGCGGGCGATGCCGTCTGGGTTTTCGAGAACGTCTTTGTAGGTATCGGCTGATCCGATGGCACTTACGATGGCTTGGCCCACACGGGCGACCACGGTTTCTTCGGTGGCACCACCGATGAGCTGGCGGATGTTTGTACGCACGGTGACGCGCGCCTTGGCGAGGAGGCGGATGCCGTCCTTGGCTACGGCGTCAAGTCGATCGGTGGCCGACCCAGCACCGGGGCAGTCGATGACTTTGGGATTCACCGACGTGTTGACGGCATCGAGAATATCGCGCCCCGCGAGATCGATGGCGCAGGCTGTCCGCCAATCCAGCTCGATGGTTGCGCGGTTCGCCCGGATGATCGCGCCACACACGAACGGCACGCGGCCGCCAGCGAGGAAGTGACTCTCAAGGTCACTGGTCGACATGTCGTGGATGCCGGCTTTGACCATTTGAATCTTGCTGTGGACGATTGTCGCCAGGTGCACCTTTCGCAGACGCATTCCGATCAGGTCCGTGATGCGGATTTCGGCGCCGCTCATGTACGCTTGGAGCCACATTCCGAAGAACTGGAGCAGGAACAGCCCGAGGACCAACAGCACAATGCCTGCGACGATCCCAAATACCACGGTATACGAGATGGCGCCCAAGAGCTGACTATACACCTGCATCGAAAATCCCTTTCATTGCCGTACCCACGGCTGCGTGCCGCGAATCCTCAAACTGTCGCGGCGTCGCTAATCTCGGTAACCTCAAGGTCTCGCCCTTTGAGTCCGATGGCGCGGACGGTTTTCCCGGCATCGATCATGCCGCTTTCGCAGACGCATTGTACGCGCCGTCCGTCGAATTCGCACGTCCCCACGGGGCGTAGCGGCGACAAACTTCGACCGCTTTGGCCGACCGTCGCCCGCAGGCTGTCCAGATCAGCGCCAAGGTCGCGCTCTGTGTACACTGGATTGGGCGGGACTATCAATCGGCCGATCTTGGTATGTGGCCACAGCTTCACTGCCACGTAAGCCCCGACCGGCAACGTCACGACCGTCCCGATGATGGCCAGCCAGCCTGCGATTGGCCCATAGTAATCAAAGGTCTTCACGATCGCGCCGATCAGCAAGCCGACGCCGACGATACACAGAACACCGTACGACGGTATGAATATCTCCAGAAGCAGGACGACCGCCGCCGTCGCGTACAACATGATGAGAAAAATGCCGTCACTCATGCGATATCGCCGATATCCCGGTCACTCATGACCACGGTGGGGACGTCAGGGGTTCTTGATCGGGCGGACGACCACCCGGTTCCCACGTCGTTCCACGACTTCCACTTGCACTCCGTCTTCGACCAAGTCGCCTTCGCTTACCACGTCGACCAGTATCTGGCCAAACCGCGCCTTCCCGGCGGGTCGCAGAGGCCCTACGACCTGACCCGCGTCGCCAACCAATGCCGCGCCGCGATAGAGATCGGTGGCCATCACCTCTGACGGGGTCGGATTGGGCGGGATGATGGCCCGCAGATAAGGCACGCGAGGCAGGTAGCGACTCAACACCACCATGCATACAATCGACAGCCCCATGGCAGCGCCCACCGTCTGGACCCCTGACTTCAGACCGTCCAGACCGGGTTGAAGCTGCGGCCAGAACAGGGGAAGGCGGCCCGGCTCGTCCGGCATGAACGTCGCCAACAGGCCGACGATCAACAAGATAATCCCACTGATGCCCGCGACGCCGAACCCGGGAATGACAAATACCTCGAGCGCGATCAGAATGAAACCCGCTACGACCAGGAGGATCTCCCACGCGTTGGCCAACCCCGTTACGTAGGGCGCGCCCAGGAAGATTCCCAGCGCGATGAGCGCGACCGCACCGGCCACGCCGACCCCGGGTGTGTTGAACTCAACGTACGCACCCAGCAAGACGATCAGCAGTAGGAAGCCGCGCACCGGCATTGAGGTCATCCACCGCGTGAGCACCTCACCCGTGGTGAAATCGACTCGCTCGATGGGGCCTGTCAGGTTGTATCGCTCGCGCAGATCGTCA
>JAJDDU010000361.1 GCA_029260155.1 Phycisphaerae bacterium
GCTAGACCAGCGCGTCCTGGTGACCACACTGACCAAGCGAATGTCTGAAGACCTCTCGCGCTATTTCCAAGAGGAAGGCCTGCGCTGCCAGTATCTGCACAGTGAGATCGACACACTCGAGCGCATAAGTATCCTCAATGAACTGCGCGCCGGCGCGTTCGACGTACTCGTCGGCGTCAACCTCCTGCGCGAGGGGCTGGACCTTCCGGAAGTGTCTCTGGTTGCCATCGTCGATGCCGACAAAGAGGGCTTTCTGCGCAGTGCAACGTCGCTGATCCAGACCATCGGTAGAACCGCCCGAAACGTAAACGCGGAGGTCATTCTCTACGGCGACAAGATAACGCCGAGCATGCGGACCGCCATCGACGAAACCGAGCGACGCCGCACGCTCCAATTGGAACACAACGCAAAGCACGGCATCACGCCGCAGACCATCAAGAAAGCCATCCGCAGCAATCTCGAATCACAGGTCGCCGCCCGCGAAACCGCCATGCGCGCCATCCACGCGTCGGCTGCGGATTATGATCGCGACGAGTTGATGCTGTCGATCGAAAAGGAAATGCTCGAAGCGGCCGAGGCGCTCAAGTTCGAGCGCGCAGCCGAGTTGCACAAAAAGCTAAAGCAACTTCAGGAAGGCGAAGACGTGACCAAAGTCATGTCCGCCGACAACCGCCCGCGCAAGAAGCCAAAAACTACGAGGCCATCCGCCAAACGCCGCACCTGACGGGCGTACGGGCTGAGCTTACTCCGATACGGAATCGTCGCGTTAATGCATGCTCGGCGCGGGGCTTGAAGAGGGCGTCATCGGCCGAGAAGTCTGCGGAATACCGACGCGCAGCGATTGAGCCAGTACCGCAACCTGGTTCGCCACAGCTGCGCCACGAGCTGCCGCAACAGCGCGTTGTCCGGTTCGACGGACAGGCCGTACTCCATCATGGTCCGCGCTTCGGAAAACCGACCGAGTTTCTGGAACGCCAACGTGGTCTTCACGATGGCGAGCAAGTAGTCGGGGCGCAGCTCGATGGCCCGCTTGCAGTGAACGATTCCGGCTTCGTAATCTCGTTCCAAGAAGCGGCAGACGCCTAGATTGTGATGGGCACTGGCCACCTCCGCATCCAGCGCGAGCACACGACGGAACGCGTCCGCCGCGTCGGACGGCCTGCGGAGCCACAGAAGACAGTTGCCCAGCAGCATGTGGGCGTCCTTGTCATCCGACTCGCGTTCGACGGCGCGCTCAAGGTAGGTCCGGGCGTCGGAGTACTTGCCCAGCTTGAGCGACGCGGATCCCAGGAACAATTCAAGCCTCTCGTAGCTCGGTTCCAGCGCGCGGGCCTGCTCGAGGAGCTTTAGCGCCTCCTCGGCTTCATTGGTGGCAAGCAGAATCTGAGCAAGCGCGACGTAAGCATCGGTGTGGTCCGGGGCGAGTTCCAGAACTTGACGGAACTTCGTCTCCGCCCCCCCCATGCTCTCAGTACCGGCGAGCAAATCGCCCATTTCGTAAAGTAGGTCGACGTCACCCGGATCTTCACGAATCGCGGCGAGATAAAGCTCCTCCGCCGACGCCAGCTCATCCATCGCGCGATGGGCACGCGCCATCTGCCCCTTGACGCCTTCGTAGCCCGGATCCAACTCCTGCACACGCCCCCAGCAGTACAACGCACGCTTGTACTCGCCCCGATCCGCGAGCGAGTTGCCCATGTGGTAGAAACAATGCGGGCAACCCTCGTCAAGCTGCTGTGCGAGGTAGAACGTCTCTTCGGCTTTGTCGTGCTGGCCGAGTTCGGCGTAGGCCATGACCTGGAAACAGTAGGCCGGCTCGAAGTCCGGGTAGATTTCGTTGAGCTGGGCAAATACCTTGAGCGCCGCGCTAAGACGTCCCACGCGTGTCAGACTGATGCCCTTGGCGAGGAGGAGCTCGCGATTGTCGGGCTCTGCCTGGAGCGCCTGGCTGTAGGCCACGATGGCCTCGTCGTAGCTTTCAAGTTGGTCAAGCAGGAAGCCGCGGTGTGCCTGCCACATCGAGTTGTGGGGGTTGATCTCAATCGCAGCCTCAATCTCAGCGAGGGCCTCAAGCCAACGCTTCGATTCGGACAACTGCTGTGCCCGTTCGGCTCGCTGTTCGGCATCCAACCAGTCGTTCATTGCTTGACGCTACCTCTCCATACTCAGGGGCATACCCCGCCCCGCTCCATTCTATCTAGCTTATCGGACAGGAGCAACTCCGTAACCAGCGGGCAGCACAACCCGAATACCAGTTTCGCATCCCCCAAGCGTCATGCCAAGCAAAAAGGGCGGTTGACCGCCCCGCACGCGGTCCTAGAATCGTCACGCGACTGAAAGGAGTCACACGTGAAATCGGCGATAATTGGGCTTCCCCAATCCGGAAAAACCGCCTTGGCGGGGGCTGTCACCGGCACCGTTCCGGACATTGCGGGTCTTCCGCAGGTCCGGCACGCCGTCGTCAAGGTCCCCGACGACCGTCTGGCGGTCCTCGAACGCATGTACGAGCCCAAAAAGGTCACAGAAGCCACCATCGAGTATATCGACGTGCCCGGTTTCTCGCTCGCGGACCAGAAGGGCCTCGATGATCTCAAACGCTATCTTCCGGAAATCCGGCAGGCAGAGTTGCTCGTCGTCGTCGTTCGGGCGTTCGAGAGCGACGCAGTCGCGCCCTATCGGAACCGTATCGATCCCGTGGCCGACCTGGCTGAATTCCGCGAGGAACTGGTCTACGCCGACCTCGAAACCATCACCAACCGTGCCGAGAAGGTGGAAAAAGCTCTGAAGAAGCCCACCAAGACGCACGAACAGGAAAAACGGGAATTCGAGCTGCTGACGGCATGCAAGGAAGCGCTCGAGAAATCCCAGCCGTTGTCGACGGTCATGACGACTGACGACTCGCGGCGCGCGCTGGCTAGTTTCGGGCTGTTAACTCCCAAGCCGCTTCTCGTCGTGTTCAATGTTTCGGAGGATCGGGCTTCGGAGCCTGACCCGCCGGCCGAAGCGCTCGCGGCCGCTACCATCAACCTGTGTGCTGCCACCGAATTGGATATTTCACAACTGGACGCCGAGGACCGCCCTTCGTTTCTGGCGGACATCGGGGTCACCGAACCGGCGCGCGATCGACTCATCCGAAAGTGCTACGAAGCGTTGGGGCAGATTTCGTTTCTGACCGTTGGTCCCGACGAGGTTCGGGCCTGGACGGTCTCCGCGGGGGACGACGCGGTTGAGGCGGCCAGCAAGATCCACTCGGACATCGCGCGCGGATTCATACGCGCCGAGACTGTCGCGTATGCCGACCTGATCGAAGCGGGCGACATGAAGGCCGCCAAGGCAGCGGGCAAGGTCCGTCAGGAAGGAAAGTCGTACGTCATCCAGGACGGCGACATCATCAATTTCAAATTCAACGTCTAAGATGGCGTGCGGTGCGATCAAGGTTTCGCCGAGCCGACCGATTCGACGAGCGTTTTGACGGTCGCGATCACGGCAATGTCCACTTCGGCGTGTGGTCCGGCTGCATTCTCGATCGCGGCCAACACACCTGCTTTCCAGTCCGCGCCCGGTTGCTGGTCGGATTCGATCGTGTCCATGGCCTGCAGGCCGAGCGTCGCGATCAATTGCAGATTGCGTGAGACGGGTGCGACCTCTTCCAGTAAAGGCGCGTCGCGAATCGCGGACATAAGGGCTTGGTGGTTGTCCCGCCACGACTTGAGCCGTCTTCGTATCGCCCTCGACGCGTCGGCGGATCGGCCAGACAAGAATCCCCGGACTTCAAGCTGGAATCTTCGCGCGACTTGACTTTCGGGTCGGGCAGCGTCGACCAAGCGATTGAGCGGGGTGTGGTTTGTGTAGGGTCGTGCTGCTGATCGCTTGTAGAACTTCACCGGTTCCACCACGGCGGCCAGTACTTGCAGAGCGCCGATGGGATGCCGTCCGGCGAGGCGATGTAGCATTCGCCCGCGATTCGTTCGGTGACGCGCTCCGATCGCATCGAGGGCGTGGCCGACTTGTTCGAGTCGGCGGTACATATCGTCGACGTCTTTGATCGATGCGGGCGACCAAAGTCGCTCGGCGATGGCCGCGAGTCTTGGCCAGATTCGCGAGTCGATTGTCTCGGGCGTGACGTATTCGCCCCACATGCACGCTTCTCCGCCGAGAATTCGCGCGGGCCGTGTGTCCGACGGCGAGCCGCCGGTCGGCTGAAGTTCATTAAGATAATGAAACGATGCCGGCCGCTGGTGATCGAGATAGAAACCGCTCGACAGGATCCCGTCGAATCCACGCTCGATCGCCTGCGCGAGAGATTCGCTGCCGCGCCAGGATTGCACGACGCAGCCTTGCGGCAGACCTTCGTGCAGAATCTCGTCCCAGCCAACCATCGTCTTGCCGTGTTTATTCAGGATGGCGGCGACGCGTCGATTGAAATAGGCCTGCAGGGCGTGAAGGTCGGGGAGACTCTCTCGCTTGAGGAAGGCCTGGATCTGTGGATTGGCCTCCCACTGTTTCCCGTTGACTTCGTCGCCGCCGATGTGCATGTAGGGGTCGGGGAAGATGGCGGTCATCTCGGAGAAGAACGCGTCGAGAAACTCATAGAGTGCTTCTCTGGTGGGGTCGAAGCAGGGATCGAATACGCCCCATCGGCGCTCGATCCGGTAGGGTCCGGGCGCAGCGGCCAGCTCCGGGTGCCCGACCAGCCAACTGGTAGTGTGTCCGGGCATGTCGAATTCCGGCACCACGCGGATGCCGCGATCGCGCGCGTACGCGACGATCTTGCGAAGCTGTTCCTGGGTGAAGTACTTTCCGTCGGATCCGTGTTCGTGCAGACGGGGAAAACGCCGGGACTCCACGCGGAACCCCTGATCCTCGGTGAGATGGAGGTGGAGCACGTTTAGCTTGACTGCGGCCATCGCGTCGAGGTTGCGTTGGATGACCGCCATCGGTTGCCAGTGCCTGCAGACGTCGATAAGCAGGCCGCGCCAGACGAAGCGGGGCTTGTCTTCGATGCTGACTTCGGGAATGACGAAACCGTTTCCGCCGGGTTGCACGAGTTGCTCTAGCGTGGCGAGGCCGCGCAGCACGCCGACAACGGTGGCGGCGTTTAGCTGGATCTGCTCGGCTGTTACGCGCAGGGAATAGGATTCGTCTTCGTCCGGCGTCTGCACGAGTTGGCCGGGGCCTGCGCAGCGAATGACGAGCTTGGCTTGATCCGGCGTGTCGGCAACGCCGTGCGGAAACTCCTGGCCGGTGTACGCAGTGAGGTGTTGGAGGAACTGATCGATTGCCCGTTGGAGTCGCGCATCGGAGTGGCCCACGATCATGATCGGGAGGTGACCATCCACTTGGAGTGATGCGGCTGCGAATTCGATCTTCGCGGGCATCGGCATTAGCCCGCGGTCGCGATGATCGGCGACGGAGCGTCCGCACGAGAGCAGCAAAAGCGATAGTCCACACACCACCCGTATTCTTGTGATTCTCATGAGCGATTTGTAATCCGCCACGTCCGAACGGTCCACCAACGATCTCGACAGACCCGATGCGCCGGCTATGCTCTGTACCCATGGATCTCAGTGCCGCCGGCTACGCGTCCAACTTTACCTCCTTTGATTGGGTCATCGTGGTGGCCTATCTGACGGGCTCGCTGGCGATTGGAATCTATGCGCGGCGGTTCGTCGGTGACATGGCGGACTATGTAGTGGCCGGTCGTGCGTTGAAGTCGCGTTTGGCCATCGCCACCATGATCGGATCCGAGCTCGGGCTGGTCACGGTCATGTACGCTGCGCAAAAGGGCTTTACGGGCGGGTTCGCGGCGTTTCATATCGGCTTGGTGGCGGGCATCGTTTCGCTCGTTGTCGGCGTCACCGGCTTCATCGTCGTTCCGCTACGCCGCATGGGTGTGATGACCATTCCGGAGTTCTACGAGCGGCGGTTCAGCCGGGGCGTTCGCGTGGCGGGCGGTGCGATTCTCGCGCTGGGCGGCATTCTCAACATGGGGCTTTTTCTAAAGGCCGGCTCGATTTTCGTGGCCGGGCTGACGGGGATGACGTCCGAGGTAGAACTGAAGATGGTGATGACCGCCCTGCTTCTACTGGTGCTGGTCTACACGACGCTCGGCGGCATGATTTCCGTGGTGATCACGGACTACATCCAGTTTGTCATTCTCTCTTTGGGGATGCTTCTTTCGTGCGCATTTGCCGTGCAGTACTTGGGCTGGAGCAACATCGTCACTACGGTGCGTGAGCGGTACGGCGAAGCCGGGTTCGACCCCTTTCACGGCGATGGGTTCGGGGCCAACTACGTCATGTGGCAGATTTTCGTCGCGGGGCTGGTTTCCAGCGCC
>JAJDDU010000362.1 GCA_029260155.1 Phycisphaerae bacterium
GATTTCACACGCCTCCTCTCCACTGTCACAACCCACCCAACGGCGGCGGAGTTTGGCGGCGGCTTCGAGCGTCGTACCGCTGCCACAGAAGAAATCCGCCACGGTGTCACCCGGATTCGAGCAGGCTGCGATGATCCGCTCCAGAAGAGCAAGCGGCTTCTGTGTCGGGTAGCCGGTTCGTTCCAGGGAGACCGTCGACAGAAAAGGAATCTCCCAGACGTCGGTCATAGTCGGGCCGTCCGCGTGAAAGTAGAGGCGCCCCTTCTTTGTGCTCTTGTATGGCTTGCCGTCTTCATCGTACTTCAATCCGTCGGTTCGGAACTGCCCACCGCGTTGCACGTTGAAAGTATGCAGGCCTGTGTGCTTGGCGTACAGGAGGATCGTATCGTGTTTTCGGCCGAACCAGCGCTTCGAGACACCGCCGGTGCGGTAGCTCCAGATGATCTCGTTCAGGAAGTTCCGCGGCCCGAAGATGCCATCGAGTGACACTTTCACATAATGCACGACGCGCCAATCGAGGTGTACACAGAGCGTTCCGCGCTCCGACAACAAGCGGCGCATCTCCGCGAGTCGCTCGCTCAAGAACGTCAAGTATTCCGCAACATCCTCCGGCCAAGTGTCGTCGAACCCCAGCGCCGATCGAGCCGACGTCCGCTGCCGCCCAGTCCAAAACGGGGGGTCGACGTAGATCAAATCGCAGCACCCATCGTCCAATGTACGCATGAGCGGTAGGTTGTCGGATTGCACCAGCGTGCCGTGATCGTCCGCGTGGACCGTTTTCATGATAACCGTCGTGCGCTGCTAGTAGTGGCTGCCAAGGCGGTCGATGGCCTTGTTCAACGCAGTCGCGGCGCTGGGGTCAACCGACTGCTTCGTCTTCATGGCTGCGACCATTACGGCATGATGGTCAGCCAACTTGGCGAGATACCCGTCGTAACCGTCCGCGCCGCGCGCCACCACCTTGACCTTTTGGGTCAGGAAATACTGGGACACGGTCTCGATGATATTCGTTGCGTGTGTTTCCTTCGTGCTGACCCAGCGAGAGGCTTGGTTGAATGCCTGGGCGGCGTGCTGGCCCGCGAGTTGGTTGATGTTGGTCATCGCCTTGGCGATGGTGGCAGCGTCTTCCTTCATGTGCTTGACGCGGGCTGCGTCATCGTAAATCCCGCAGGGCACTTCGCAGTGCGCCAGAGCTACTGAAGGGCGTGACAGAAAGACACCGGCAGTCACCAGTATCGTACAGGCCACCAGCGAGAAACCTAGAATACCAAACTTGCTCATAAGTAGACTCCTTGGAAATCATGTGAAAGACGAAACTCTCCGGCTGCACCCGCGCCTAGGCGGTGCCGAGGATTCTCCCGGCCAAGTCGGACCTGTCAAGCGACGGCGGCGATGCCGGAGGTGACATGGCGGTCCCATAAGGGTGTTGTCGGAACGCTCGCTTATCCCGCCCGGATCGATGCCCGATGCTGCAAATTGGGTGAGTACTCGAAACTCCGGACATCGTCTGGCCGGGGTATCAACCGGCCGGCCGACTACGACGAGGTGGCGCTTTGAATCAGATCATTGAGGAAACGAAACGTACGCTGGATCAGCTCGCCCACAGGATCGTCAAAGCCCACTCAGCTTCGGCGATGCTCGAGCCCGCCGAGCGCCTGTCGACGGCTTTGACGATGTCAGTAGACGCCGCGAACGACGCGTCTGCATCCGCCGGCGCGCAGGCCGCTGAACTCAGAACCGTCATCGAACAGGCGACAGAGAGCGTCTCCCGGCTGACTTCCACCAACGATAGCGGTGCGCGCGCCATTGCGGACGCGGAACGGTGCATCCGCCAGCTCGGCGGACGGATTGTTCGGTCACACGAATCAGCCAGCGTGCTTCGCGAAAACGAGGAACGAGCCGTCGACATCGGTTGGCGATTGCACGAGCAGGCTGAAACAGGCGAGGCGGTGCGCGCGTCATTGCAAGTAACTCTCGATCAGTCCCGATCCGTTTCCGCCGAGATCGACGAATCATCCGAGGCGGCACGCCGAACGGTTGAACAGTTGAATGCGCGCTCAGTCGAAATGGAAACGCGATCATCCGAGGCGGCGCGCAGAATAGCAGAAGAGCTGATCGAAGCGGAAACTCAATCGGCTGAGACAGCGCGGCGAACAGCGGAGGAGACGAGTGCGCGCCTCGTCGAGTTGTCGAATCAATCCGCCGATGCGGCACGTCGAACCACGCAAGAGCTAAACGCGCGTTTGGTTGAAATCGAATCGCAATCGACCGAGGGGGCGCGGCGAACAGCGGAAAAGCTGGCAGAGATAGAGACGCGATCCGTTGAGGCATCGCGCTTGGCAGCGGAAGCGGTGAATACGCGTCTGGTCGAGATGGAAGCGCAATCCACCGAGATCGCGCGCCGGACAACGGAAAGGCTGATCGAAACTGAGACTCAGTCGGCCGAGACAGCGCGCCGGGCAGCGGAAGAGCTGGTAGAGATAGAGACGCGACCCGTCGAGGCAGCGCGCTTGGCAGCGGAAGCGGTGAATACACGCTTGGTCGAGATGGAAGCGCAATCCACCGAGATCGCGCGCAGGACCACAGAAGAGCTGATCGAAACGACGACCCAATCCACTGAGGCAGCCCGCCGAACAGCGGATGAGCTAAACACGCGCCTGGTCGAAGTGGAGACTCAATCAGCGGAAGCGGCGCGCCGGGCAATCGAAGAGTTGAATACGTGCTCGGTCGAAACGAAAGCGCGTTTCGCTGAGACGTGTGGGCGACTTCGCGACGTGATCGACGCGGCTGAGATGCGCATCTGCACGCTGGCTGAAGTCGAGGCGCGCGTTGAGGATATGGCGAAGAATCTCGCGCAGCGGGAGGTCGAATTGAACGCCCGCGCTGAGATCGCAGCACAACGCGTGATCGATGCCGACGCGTCAGCCAGTCGGCTCGATGAGATGCTCCGCCAAGCCGACGAGCGGGTCTCTCGGCTGTCCGGTGCGGAGCAACGCGCGACCGAAGCAATTCAGACGTTGGAGACAGGCTTGCCCGATCGCTCGGGGGAATTGCGAGAGCTCGCCAAACAGGCGGACGGAATCGTCGAGTCCGTGCGGAGCGGCATTCGCCGAGGCAAACGCGCCGCGTTTGAAGCCTCGATCGGTGAGACCTGCGTGCCCGAAGCGCGAAGGACGATGAAGCAAATCTCATACCGAATTCGCGTCCTCCAGGAAACCGCCGCAGCCCAAGCGTCCTCCTGACACCGGCGGGTCGCGGGGGCCGTGAAATTGACGCGGAGCGTCCCCGCACGGTAATAACTACACGTCTGATCTGTTGATTTTCAGATTCTCACGCTACGCCGTCTTCGGGGTCGTGCGGACGGGGTGCATCGGGCGGATCGTCTGAGTACGATTGTGGCTCGGAGTTCTATGGATGAACGATGTCGAGGCGGTTGAGCTGGCTGGGTACCATTGCCCGAAGTGTGACTACGACTTGCGGGGGCTTCCAGAGCTGCGTTGCCCGGAGTGCGGAACCGTCCTCTCGCCGCACGAGGTCGCGGCATACGGGGAACGGCGATGGCCTCCACAGAGGTTCTTCCGCGCGCTCATTCTCGCGACAATTCCGTGGTTCATCGCGTACGTATTCTCAGACGCGATCCACAACACGACCGACCGCGCAGAGCTCAGTATGCTAACGGCGCCGTTCCTTATTCTCCCGCTTCATCTCGTCCTCTTGGCGCTGGCAGCAGGATCACTTGAGGCGAGTTCAACACGAGAGGTGAAGCGTGTCGGTGCCGTTCTGGTCATCGTCGTGTGGATGCTGATTCTCGGGCATATTGCGATTACGGTCTGGACGCTCTGATGCCATGCGGGCGGTTGCGAGCGTCCCGGACACCGTCCATGATGCGTCCATGCGGTGGAAGACTGTGATTGCGGCGGTGCTCGTGGGTAGTTTGGTCGGCGGAGTCGGTTCGCTCGGTTTATCGATAATCAGGGTAGAGCCCAAGCTCATTCCGAGATGGGCGCTCACGATGTTGTCGCCGGTGATCATCTGCGTCTTCCCCGTCGCGGCCGGTGTGTTGTTCTACGCATGGCGCACGAGACGTGGCCCTCGCAGTGACAACTTCACCCGCTGCGGAACGTGTGGCTACATCCTCAAGGGTCTATCGGAGCCACGGTGTCCTGAGATGGGGATGAAAGTCTGTTGCTCCTGCGCATAATAGACGGGTAG
>JAJDDU010000363.1 GCA_029260155.1 Phycisphaerae bacterium
GCGGCCGTTGACGTCAACGATCCGGCCTTCCGCAGCCACTTTCAGAGTCAAATCGGTGTCTTCGTTGGCGGCACCAACATCTCCAAAAACGTGACGCTTCGCAGGTGCCGGAGCTACGACAACGGAAAATCCGGAATCGAGCTTGGCGCCAAGGGCGGCACGTATGCGTGGGATTGCTTGGCCGTCGACTGCGACAGCTTCAGGAACGGCCGGTCCAATTTCGAAGATGGCGAGGGGTTTCAGACCTCCGGCAATCGGCCGCCGGATTTGGATCTTGCTAAGCAATCGCGCCGGAACAGATTCATTCGTTGTGTTTCATTCGAGAACTTCTCGAGTAACTTCGCTGAACAAGACGTGCTCGATGCACTGTTTGATCGTTGTATCAGTTGGAGCACGACTACGGCTATGGACCCTGTGAGCAGTGATCAGGGCGACGGGCGAGGGATTGTGCTCGGCAACCACGCGGCCGGTGGAGGTTCCATCGTCCGGCGGTGTGTGTCTTTCGACAACCCGTACACCGGCATCCACATTGCCAATCATGACTTTGTCAAAGTCTATCACAGCATGGCGTTTGACAACGGGTTTCAAAGACCGGGAGAGGGCATCCCCACTCACAAAGAGGGTTTCGGTCAATACACGGACGTGGGCACTTGGTTCAACAATATCGCTTTCGACAATGATACAGACGGGGGCCTGGATTTTCGCGCTTCTGGAGGGCTTCCAGCAATTACGTCCGATTTCAACTGCCGCCAGGACGGCACGGGAATATATGAGGGGCCGAGTTCGATTGTCGCGAACCCCGCTGTTTGTGACAAGGAAGCTGCCAGGCAAGTCTGTTTCACTTACGCAGCGGCCGCCCAGGCGGGCAACAACATCACGGATCACGACACGTTTTTTGCAGACCTCGACCGCCAACTTCGTCCACAAGCCGGGTCCCCCGTGATCGACCAGGGCACGTTCCTGACGAGCACGGTCGGAGTTGCTGTCGCCGCCAATACTCTTGTTGTGGCAGACGCAGGGTTCTTCCGTCCCGGCGATATTATTCAGTTGAACAACGCCACTCTGGACGTCGTTACGATCGACACCATCGACGACACGACTGACACGCTTACCCTGATCCCAGGACAGAACGTCTCATTCGCCGATGGCACCGGAGTGAGCGTTCCCTGGCAAGGAGCAGCGCCGGACATGGGCACCTACGAGTTTGACCCCCTGTTGCCCGGCTGCCCGCCGTAATGGCGATGGCGATGGCGCGGGCCGGCAACCGTTGCGCCGTGAGAGGGATCTGCAGCGCCGCGCGGCCTGCTCACCCGCGAATGCGTTGTTTCCAACGCGACAGAGTCTGAGTCGCGCCGCACACTCTGGCCATCACCTCGGAGTCGGATAGGTTCGGGGGGAGGTTGACCCGACGGAGCATGTGCAGATCGTCGCCGATCCGGTTGGCCCCTTCGGAAGTTGTCACGGCACACTTGTACCCCGCATCGTTCGCCAGCGATGCAGTGCGGGTGTTCGTGCGTCCGCTCGGGTAACAGACGTGATCACAACGGTTTTCGATCCAGCTCTCGATAGCGCGTTTCGATTCAGTCAACTGTAGGCTAGCCGCTTCGTCCGGCGCAATATCGAGAATCGTGTGATCTCTCGTATGGCTCCCGATGTCCGCCCCCTCTCTTGCCAGAGACTTGACATTCTCGACCGTCATTAGCGCAGTCCAGGCATCCGTGCTAAACACGTCCGTCAGCACGCTCGTCGCCGCACTCTCGATCTGACAGACGATGCGTTCAATGTCGTCCGGCGAAAGCGATTTGCACTGCGAACGCAGTGCCCGACATGATCTCAGCTGCGTCTCTCGGTCTTCCACGGGCAACTCATGACGCTCGCACCCATGCCCGACCGGCACGTGATCGAGTTGCTGTGGCAAGTGTTGGAATGCGTAATCCAGACGATCAAACCAGAATGGCTCGGGGCGAGCGACACGCGCCGTTACCACAAAGAACGTTGCCGGCACGCCGCAACTCTGTAGAACAGGCCATGCCTCGGTTGCGTTGTTGAGGTAGCCGTCATCAAAAGTCATGACAAGGCAGTTCTTCCGCGGCGCTCGTTGACCGCCGAGCATCTCGACCGCCTCGGTCAACGGAATGAAATCATACGCTTCTTGAAGAAGTCGCACATAATGCTGTAGCTGCGATGGCGCAAGGAAGCTCCGAGATGGTCGCCAGGCCTGCGCCGGGCGTTCGTCCATGACGCCATGGACGGTGAGGATTCCAACGCGGTGGCGATGAAGAAATCGCACCGCGCTCAACGCCCCTGCTCCTGCCAGTACGCCACTCACTCGGGACACGTATTCTCTCCATCCGGCCGGGGCCCGCGCCTTTTACGGACCACAATACACACCGGATACAAGACACTCCTCCACCTACGTTACAGCACACGTGCTTCGCATTTCCGCTCCCATCTGCTGCTGCACATACTGAACCATCAGGTCTTGTGGCCAAACATGCCCGTCGACATAGCTAGGCGCTCCCCCTTCGCTTACGACAAAGTGCCCCGGCGCATCGAAGATAGCCTGGTCATTAAAGGCATACGACATCTCCACAATGACAAACTTGCCACCATCGTACAGGAGGTCGAAGGCCATGCTGTCGAAGTTGTGACGGCGACATAGCTCCGCGCAGTAGCGGCACTCCGCCTCGACTTCGCCTGTTTCATACACGATCGCGCCGCTTCCGCTCGCCCGAAAGTCGCCCTTTCGATTGCGACGCCAGAACGCGAAGACATGCTCCTTGCCGATTACGGTGATTCGCAAGTCCCGGTCGTTTCCCTGGACGAATTCCTGCCACAGCACGTACTGATTCCTGCACCGAGATGACCACCGCACATCAATATCGCAGCGTCCAAGCACTTTCGAGAAGGCGCTCACATTGAAGCAACGCTTGGCTTCCCGAACAGCTTCGGACTTGTTGTGCAACAGTCGAACGCCGGTCGATCCGGCGCCCCCGCTCGTCTTTGAGACGATGGGAAAACACATCCGCTCGATTGCCTCCAGCGATTCCTCTTCGGAGAAGGAAACAAACGTCTCCGGTGTGCGAATCCCGTGCGTACGAAAGAAGTAGTGCTGCGCGCGTTTGTTGTCGTAGTGCCAGAAAGTGTCCCAATTGGGAAAGACGTGTTTGCCCAGGGAAGTCTCAAGAAAGTAGATCTTCTCCCTGGCTTCCTCGCAGTAAGGTGAGTCAAGATTGGGGCGCCACAAGATGGCGTCAAAACGCTTGACGGTATCCAGCCAGTCGCCGCGCTCGATGACGAATAGCTCATGCTGGATGTGACGCTCGGCGGCGAATTGCGCAAATCGACCGGACCACCCAAGGTGGTCGGCCGCGATCCCCAGTACATGTTTCATACGCGACCTCCACATCTTGCCCACTCAAGCCGCCGCGAGTTCATTTCCGCGTCGCGCTGCCGGGAACGAAGGACCTGGAGCAATTGGTATTCTGTGGCGCAAGTCCACACGACGCGGACTCGCCTAGGGACATGCGATTCCGGCGCCCCACGGGTAAGCCGAGAAGCTCGCTCAACAAGCCCGAGTAAGCGTCGACGGTCGCCTTGACGGTGTGATTCTCCAGGTAGAATCCGCGCGCCAAGCGTGCCGCCCTGTGCCACCGGGCTCCGTCGGGGGCGAGCATTTCATTGACGGCATTCACGAATTCAGAGACATCGGACACGGTCATCCCAAGTCCGTGTCGGTGAACGACACCATCGGGATCAACCGTCGCCACCGTGGGAATGCCGCGAGCCCAAGCCTCCATGAAGGTGTTTGGGTAACCCTCATAATGAGACGTGCATGCCAGAAGCGACGCTTGCTCGTAAAATCGGCCTATCTCCGCGTGCGGCACGCGACCATGCAAAGTGACGTTGTCGAGCGACTCTGCGCGCGCGAGCAAGTTTTCGCCGTAGGCGGAGCCATCCCCTCGTTCACCGACAACGTCGAACGAAACGTCGGACATCACTCCCGCAACGTCCAATAGCATTTCCAGACGCTTCACTTCTGCGAACCGCCCGACCCACAAGATGCGTCTGAGTTCGCGGTTGTTGCGTGTCGGCAGATCGTCGTGACCATCGTAGGGGTCGACGCTACAGCTACGAATCAATACGGATGATACTCCCAGTTCATCCGCGAGCATGCGATGCTGAGTCTCAGTCTGCGCAATGACAGCGTCGGCGTGCCGCAACCCCCAGCGATAGAGGAGGCGCTCGCGCCGTGTGCGTAATCCAGGCATTGCAGCCTTACAGTTGGAGTCCGACGACACTGCAAAGATGAAGATGCGTTTGTTTCGATGGCACCACAGTGCCACTTGTCCGGTCTCAGCACCGTTGTTCATCTGGTAATACACATCAGCATCGGCACGGGCCATTGCCGAGCATAGGCTCGTCCAACGCGGATGAACAAACCTCAGGCCCGGCAAGCCATCATCTCGGCGGCACATCTTGTGCACACGGAGTGCGTCGTGCACGATCCCGTCGGGCTGCCCGTGATCGAGTGTGACGAAACTGACGGCAGACCCTCGGCACGCCAGCTCTCGCCCGATCATGGGCTGCTGGATTTCCGTTCCCCCAATGTGGCCGAGGTCCGTTCGCCCGGAGAGCACTGCGTAGTTGTTTGGCGCCACAAAACAAATGCTCGGCTTGCGTTCGTGTTTGTGTGATCGATCATTCATATTGCATTCCGCCACCCACCCGCGTCGCCATGCACGGGTGCCCTGCAGCGACGCCCGCCCCGATCATCGAGTCGACAACGCTCGAACTCGAGTGTGAACAGCGTGGCGGGGCACCGCAGAGTCTGCACCCCCGAGTATCGACCATATGGCCGCCTTGGTCCACCTCGCGCGGCGCGATCGGCCGAGCTGGCGGCCCCGTTCCCAACAGTGTAAAGTGCCCTGAGACGCCCCCCGAAGCAACGCTCGCATGACGGTCATTGCTGGTTTGCGACCGACGCACGAGTTACTCCCGGGGGGATTGCCGCCTCACTCGCTGCTTGAGCGAGTCGGGAAGCACCCAACGCCAATACACTCCCGCCAAGAGCAGGCTACCCCCGCCCACTCCGACGGCAAGCCCAACGAAGGGCCTGGCCTCGCACGACCACCGGGCAGCCGCCAGAAACAAAGCGAAGGGCGCCACCGCGACCATGGGACCGGGAACGATGCGACCAACGTATTCTGCAATGGGCATCTTGAAGGCGGAGCAGGCGGCAACGAGCACCGCAACTCCGCCGCCCAAGGTTATCGGCAATGAGATTGCCAGCGCCGCACCGAGAAGTCCCCAGCCGAAGGATCCGACGAACAAAAAGCCCAGACCGACACTGGCAACAGCCGCCAGCGCCTCCGCCATGGCGGGGATCCCGTGCCGGTGCATACCGATCAAGGTGCAAAATGCAGGCCGCAGTGCCAACGGCGCCAAGTGCCCGATGGCGAGAACTGCCAACACCAACGGGGCTTGATACTCCGCCCCCATCCACAAGTGAACCAGAGGTCCGCCCATGATTGCCAGCAACACGACGATCGGCAGGGCGATATACAGGGCGTACTTCGTGCTCAAGAGGAACAGGTCGCGCAACTCGTCGTCGCTGCCGCCGGCATGCACCGCGCTGGTGGCTGGAATGAAGACGTGGGCGTACTGGTTCATGAAGCGCGAGGCGTGCAGAACCAGCGCGCGCTGCCTGGCGTAGACAGCCAACGCTGCCGGACCAAGGAGGTACGCTACCAAAACCGCGCTGGTTTGATACATCGCGGAACGCGACACGGACTGCAGCGCCGACTTGCCGCCGAAACTCAGCATCTCCCGCGCAACCGGCCAGGATGACTGGCGAAGCGCGATCCGAAACTGCGGGCAGACTCGCTTGGCGAGCACATAGTTTAGGCCTTCCCGGACGATCGTAGCCCCCAATACGACGCCGGCGAGCGCCACCAGCCGATACCCGAGAAGCAAGACGGCGATCATGCCGCCGATTTCCGCCACGCGCACGCCGACGCGAACCGCATTCCTCAGGTCGAACCGCTCGCAGCCGCAGATGATACCGTTCAGGATGCTGAGTGGCAGTTGGATCGCCGCGCTGCACCCGAGTATGAAGACCATCCATCGCGTCTCGATCAGCGCGGCGCCATGGACGGACGGAAGAAGTACCGGCACCAAGCCGGCAAAGCACAGCACCGCTACCACCGCAAGTCCGAAGCTCACGCTCAGGATCGCCAAGCAGGAATTGACGGCCACATTGAGCGAATCCCAGTCCGCGCGGCTGCGATGCCGTGCGACATATCGGGTAACCGCCCCACTGATGTCCATGGCCAGGAACGTCGTGTAGTTGACGAGCGACCAGCCGAGATCCCACAGCCCCAGCGACTCTTTCCCCGTGAAATCGCCAATCAGGCGCGGGAGTATGAACCCGCCGACCATGAAGACAAACTGCGTGGCCCAGTTCGAAAGAACGTTCCGGACCATCGAGTTGCGGGCGCCAAGTTTCTTCTCGGCGGCCTCACTCATAGCCAAGCTTCCGGTTCATCCCGCCGGCGGCGCAGGCGAACTCCGCCAAACTTTCGGCAGTCAACTCGTCGCGCCATCGCTCGTCCAGTTCGATGGCCGAACTCGTGTCCAATCGCATCCCGTTGCCTATTACGTGCTGTTCGACCGATCTGAAGTCCAGGGTCCCGCCGGCCGGGTCGACGCCGATGAACTCAAAGACGCGCGATAACGCTCCCGCAGGGTTCCTGCACAGATCTTCGTACCGCATGCGCAGCCATTGCGAGCGGTCCACACGAGAGAGGATATGACACGCCTCTTCGCAGCTGCGTCTCCACGCGGTCGCCGCCTGGGTCATTGTCATCCACGCTCCGTCCGGCGTACCTCGCTTCGACGCGTCCTTGGCGTCCGCGAACCGGCCGGGGTTCATGTAGGTGAGCGCAACGCCCCGTCCATCGCGAACCAGATGGACTACCTTTATCTCCAACGCGGGGTTGCGGAGTAGGAACTTCAGTCGGTGCGCCAGCTTCGAGGAATCCACGACGATACGTTTGCCTGCGCCCTCCGCGACGGCGGACACCAGTGCCACGTTACGTCGTTGAATCATCGCCAACTCCTTCCGCCACGTCGGCGAACACCACAGACCGACGTCTCGCATGAGTTCGCGAACGACTCCACCCACCAGTGGTCTAAGCAGTCGCCCTGCAAACGGGCTCTTCGTTTCCCGAAACCCGGTTCCCGCGTTACACAGGTCGAAAGGCACACCCTGGCGCTCAAGCCGTTCGCGCACGCCACACCAAAAACTGCATTCCAGCAGACGTCTGCCGCAGGAACACAGGTACCGGTCCATGTCACCCATTGCCGATGACGGCAGCTTGAGCTCTCCCACGGTGCAGACTTCCCGGTGGGCACCTATCAGCATGCTCGTCAGCGTCGAGCCCGAGTGGCTCGCCGCAAGCATGTAAACTAGTGTCATCGGGCCGCCTCCACGGTCTTCGGAATTCACGCGCGTTGCGAACCCGCGCGGTTGCCTCTCTGTTGACACATCGGCTACTACCCTTCCCATTACGTCCTCTGGCCCGTGCCAGTTCCCCCCGATTTCCTCTGGTTCGACCGGACCCCAGGATTGGGCGACAATCGCGCGTGTCGGGCGCGGCCCCAGCCCTCCAACTCCGGTGCCGCTCGCACGCTGAATTGCTGCGGACGGACGCGCGATCGTCGCACGCCGGCATCTCCAAATGCACTTTGCCGAAACGTCCACACGCGTACTACGACAGCGCTGCAACAAATCAACCAGAGCATGCTCTGTTTCGGATAAAAGTAGTTTGACGACAGACCTAGGCCAAGAACATGCACGATGGCCGCAAACCCTACCGAGCCCACCACGCTTTCGAGCGGATCGCCGCGGCTCCGCATCAACAAGGCAGAGATCCACCAAATGGAAAACAGCAGCCCCAATACGATGAACAGGCCTACGATACCGGAATCCACCAGTACCTCCAAGTACGAGTTGTGAGGATGTGATGGCACAGAAAACTCGCGATACAGAATCTCCGTGTAGCACTTCGTCCGCCAGACAGCGAGGCGCCCGTGCCCGATGAATGGAGCCTCGCCAATCTGGTCGACGGTGGGCGCCCAGATATTCGACGTTCGACCGGTGGTCAACTCGTTCAGATCTCTTGATCCGCCGTGGTCCGGTGTTCCGATCTCGAAGTCCGCCGCGATGTTCTCCACGAATCCCCCGAAGAAGGCGAACGTCACCATCGCAATCACAGGAACCGCGATCAAGAGCCGCCGCCAACGCACCACGCCCATAACCACCGCTACCATGACCAAGGCGAGATAGGCCGTGCGGGAGTGGCAACCGTAAATCGCCGGTACGAACGTTGCTGCCGCTCCGAAGCACGCCCATCGCCATTTGCCCTTAAGGGCCATCCCGACAACAACCGCGATCCAGAAGGACATGACCAGCAACGCCGCGAGGTCGTTGGCATGCAGACCGATCATCTTATCCGTCATTCGGCGCGCGTCCTCATAATCGCCAAGGAAGACGTATTGCCGCATGGTCTTGTACATCATCAGCGCGTGCAGTAGGCCGCTCCCGACAAGAGTGAACACACTCATCCATAACCGACGCTGCGTGCGCGCACCATCATACATCAACAACCCGACCGCGATGTACTTGAAGGGGTTTAGGATGAGGTCCATCACCAACGTCGGAATCGTCGACAGGATTACTTCCCTTTGCCGGAGTATCCCGGTATCCGGCAACGTCCGGGCCGCTCCGACGACAAGCAGAAGCAGATAGGCAATCAGGAAGCGCTTGACCCACTTGGGAGATTGCCACGGACTGCGCTTCCGGTTGATGGCCCACGCCGCGACAACCGCGAGGAATACGAGATTCCATGGATTCAATCCGGGGATGCCCATTATCGTGCGCGGCATGTCGGTGTGCTGTGTAAACGTCGTCAGCAGAACCAGCCCGCACAGTGACGCGAACCAGTCCCGCCACGCATAGATGCACAGCGCGAGCACCACAAGAGCTAACAAGATCAGTCGCAACATCGCGTTCTTACCCGCGTTCCACAGACACCGCCGGTCGCCGCTCGCCTAGTGGCATCTCCGGTTCCTCTCCGCCCCACCCGTCCGGTATGCCCTCGATCGCCTGGTCGACGTAGATCGCCTTGCCCTGCGGCGTGACGTCGATTGCGTCCGTCAGCACAACGGAAAGCAGCAGGCGACCCTGCAGCTTGGCGTCAAGGCTTTTGATGATCCGCTTCCTTTCTTCGTCACCGAAGCCGACGCCGGGAACGACCCGTAAGACGGCACGCCCCGGGACCTCCTGTCGAAACTGGAACCGACGCACGTACGCAAACGTATCATCGTGCATGTTCAGGGCAGTCCAGGGAATGAGTGAGTTATCAGCGGCCACCAAAATCTCTTGTGTTCGGTGCCCTTCGATGTCGCGAATACACACATGTTCTCGACGGCACGCGTCACAGCGATCACTCACGTAGGTCGCGAAGTCGCCCGTCCGGTAGCGAATGAACGGTACTACCGAGTTGATGAACCCGGTACCCACAATCTCGCCACGCCGGCCGGACTCTGAAATCCGGCACCCTTTGTCATCGAGGAGTTCGAAGTACCCGTACGTCGGCCAGATGTGGTAGTCCGTGCTGTGTTCGCACTCTGCAGCGGACACAAGTTTCTCCGAGTGACCGTAGCACGAGAAGTACCTGCACCCGAAGACGTCCTCGACCATGGATCGTTGCTGCGGATAAACGATCTCAGACTCGGCGATGATCCCACGGAGTTGCTCCAATCGAGCGACGGAGTGCCTGCGCATGAATCGTGCCAGCATTGCAACAGTGGATGGATAGACGTGAAGAACGCACGGGCCCAGTCCGCGAACGTGCTCCAAGTAGCGACGCATGTTCTCGTCGCTCATATGGAAAGCGCTGTAGTTGTGCGTGTTCAGTATCGGATCGAATTCATGCCGCAGGCCCCTTGAATCCTCTGCGACGGCACGACCTCGGAACACCGCGGCGGGAGTACGCAGATCGTACCCGACGCGCTGCCAGCTACTCACCAGATACGCAAAGTCCACGCCCGATCGATCCGAGCCGATGCAGAAACGCAACGGCTCGCCGCCGGTCCCGCCGGTGGACACGCAATCCACACCACGCGAGTCCGGCGAGCGCGTGTAGATCGCCTCGATGTTGTTGCGCAGATCATCGCGGTCAATGGTTGGCAGACACGACAAGTCATCCAGTGTCTTGATCGAGCGCGGATCGAAACCGGCTTCGTCAAAGTGCTTCGCGTAGAATGCGCTCCGCTCGTACGCAAGTTGACATACGCGTCGAACCTGCGCGAGCTGATAGTCTCTTGACTTGTCCGCGGGCCACCACTGCGCCTCTTCCACAAAGTCGAGGCTTTGCCTGAACCCCCGCCCCAACAGAGCGCGCCGGGGGAGAAGGCTCAGCGGCCGACCTATCAGTCTCCGAACCGCCCGCGGCGCTTCCTCCCAGAGGTTCTTTCTCGATATGGCCTTCTGCGTTCGGCGAGGCTCACAGTGATCCGCCGTCGCGTCGGGCGCGCCCTTGCGACCGACAACCAACAGCATCACGCCAACTCGCTTCAGGCGAGATACAGCAACACCCGCGCGACCGAGGACCGGCACTTCAAACGAAGTGCAAGCGAATGAACCAAGCCCCAGCGATTGCAGCAGTTTCAGAAACGCCACCCGCCGATAGCGACGACGCGAGTAACCCAGATGCTGCCCGCCCGCCCGTCGTGCAAAAACAACCGTATCGCGAAGAAGATCTTCCGTCTTCCCGATCAGGCTTGCGGCGTTCGGGACGGAGATGACCAGTCGTCCACCCGGTCGTAGCGTGCCAATCAGCTTCTTGACGAGCGCAGCGTCGTCCTCCACGTATTCGATCACACTGGAGCATACCACGGCATCAAACGACTCCGGCGGGATACTGAATTCCCGCGCGTCCATCACCCGGAATTCGGCGTTCTCGATACCGCGACGGGCCTGCTCTTTGCGGGCCGTCTCGATCATCAGTTCAGCACCGTCCATGCCAACAACGTCGTACCCCGATTCCGCGATCGCCATCGCAATCACGCCGGGACCGCATCCGAAGTCCAACACCCGCCCAGTGCCATCCGGCAGAGCGGACTTCACCGAATCAGTGAACAACTCCAGTCGATCCATGAACGCCGGCTTCACCCCGTACAGGCCAAGCCATCTGGTGGCGTGCGCGCCGAAGAAGTCCGTGCTGGTGCTCTGGTTATCTTTCAGTTCATGCAACGACGATTCTCCCACACTATCATGGTGCTGTTTCGGACACGGCGCCGAACCGCGCAGCATCGAGTTCCACATGCCCCTTCCAGCCGAAGTGTGGCTCGAAGGCGATGTGCCAATCACGAAGCGCGGCGGCGGACCCGCTAAGACAATCCTCGTTGCTCAGGCCCACAACGTCTTCGGATGCGAACGACACGAGAGGCAATGGATGGTCGCCAAACGCGCGCGTCAGAACAGGAATACGCCGGTAGTCGAACCCCATCAACCGCGCGGCCATCACGTCAACTGCGACCGGGTTCGCCCCCGCCAGCACAAGCCCCACCGCCTTCGGGGTTGCATCCAACGGACCATTGCCCTCGCCCCCGACAATTCCATCGACGATGCTGAAGAACTTGCGTACCGGCTCGTCGCGAACCCGTCCCTCCGCGTCCGCGTACAACAGCACGCGATTCAGGTCGACTACCATCCGCCAGGTCGTGTCGTTCCCATACCAGTTACCCGATCGAATCGTCCCCGTGTTGGTGTCTCCGAACAGCCGCTTGCCGACCGCCTTGATCGGCCCGGCCAATACTGGCCGCAGCGGGCCGAGCGACGGAAAAACCCGCTTGAACTGCGACACCGCCGCGCGCTCCACGCGATGTTTCATACCGTCGTCGGCAAACTGGTCCCCACCCTCCGCCCGCGTGCCCTCGCGATGATGCGGCAGCCAGTTCTTGTTGCCGTTGATTCCGACGAGGTTCTTCAGGTTCGCGGTCAATCCGGTCTTCTTGTGGGTCTTCATCTTCGGCAGCCCGATGACGCAGTCGGCGTTCAGAATCGTCTTGGCAATGCAATACTCGTGGACGTCGTCGTGTTGGTGCCTGTGCAGCTCCGACGTGTCGTACTCCGAGCCGTACAGCAGGTGACAAAGACCGTTGATCTCCCAGAGCGCCGATCGTGTTCCTAGGTCCACCGTTGCGTAACCGGCGGGATCTCCCGGGAGAGGCACGTGACCCACAATCACGCCATCAATCTTGTCCGCACGCTCCGGGCGGAGATCGTAGACCTCCACGTCGAACCCGGCCGTCTTGCGGTAGAACTCCTGAATCTCGTCCAACCCCACGATGCGTTTGATCGCCTCGAAATCCGCATCATTCTGCGGCGCATCGGCGATGATGATCCTGCCCTCGCCACGCAATGCGATGTACACAAAATCCAACGCCGCCCGAATCACCGACCCGTGCGTGATCAGGCAGTCCCCGTGGTCCGGGACGCTCTCTCGAAAATCTCGCACGAAATTCGGTTTCAATACGACCGAGTCACCAGGCTGGACAATGCCGGAAAGCGGATTCCAACAATCCTGACCAAAATGGTCTCCGTCCAACCCGAGTAGCGCCAAGGCCTCACGAACGCCGGCATACGCATGGTTGGCGGAGGAACCAAGACCCGCTGTTCCGAACGCGTACTCCGGATAGAGCGTCCCCGGGCAGAACGGAGCTGACGCATCGTACGTCGGCGAGCCCACCGTCACTGACACCCTTGGATCCGCCCGCGAATCATGTCTCACATTGCCGCCCATCGGGTATCCGGCCCCAAAAACCGGCTCCGTTATGCACCAATCCCTCGAAGCAATCGCGCCATCGCTCAGCGACTCGGTCCGCAGTGAACGCACCGGCGGTCTCACACGCCGCGCGCGAGCTTCGTAGCCACATCGCCTCGTCCGTCAACAACTCCAGAACGCGCCGCGCATAGGCGTCGATGTCGTTTGGCGGTATTACCCAACCGTTTACACCGGCCTCCACAACGTCGCCGAGATCTCCAACATCCGCCACGACGACCGGTAATCCATGCCCCATGGCTTCAACCATCGCGATCGACAGCCCTTCGCTGCGCGACGTTAGTACGAAGACCTTCGATCGCTTGAGCACCCCTGGAACATCGTCACTCTGTCCGGCGAACTCGATGTTCCCGGCCACTCCCAACGACTCCGCCCGGCTCCTGATCGCCGGCAACTCGGGGCCTTCTCCCACACAGATTGCGCGAACGTCTGGCAAGTCGCGCGCGACCGCCGCGACGATGGACACGAATTGCTCCGGTTGCTTAATCTCGGTAAGCCGGCCGATAAACACCATGTCCCAACACCGTTTTGCACCCTGGGTCATCGCGGGCGTGTCGATGCTGCCCGTGATGATCTCCACCGCGTCGCCAATCCCCCGGTCCACCAGGGCACCCTTCGCTCCACTACCGCGCACGACAACCATCTCGAACTCTCGAACAACCGCGACCGCCAACCGCTCTACGAGCGCCGACGGCCGCGACAGGCTCTTCATGAGCTTGTTCTCGTTCTGATATCCGCCTCCGATAATCTCGATCGGGCCGCCCGTCATCTGATAACAAGCAGGGCGACCGATAAGCCGCCCGACGATCAACGCAGTCAGCGCTCCGGGAAACAGGTGGTATCCCATGACCACATCCGGGCGATACCGCACCGCAACAGCGACCATCCACAGCAGCTTCCCAAGCGCCCGACCGAGAACACGGAGTACGAGCGGCGGCGGGCATGAGAATCGAACTCTCGGGACGCCCCCCTGCGGCGACTCGGAGACTACGATCACCTCCCCAACGCCACTGCGGGACAGCGGCGTGGCGTGCGAGAGGAACCAATTGAGGTTATCAAACCGGCCCGTAACGAGTATCCGCCCCGTGGACCCACGACGGCGACGCCAGATCGTCCGACCCACCAACGCGAACACCAGCGTCACGACGAAACTGCTCGTTAGGACCGCAAGGGCAATGAATCTACGCATGCAACCCTCGTCAAGAAGCGGGGAGCTTTCCCGCGACCTTCTGATTCAGAGTATACGACCCCTAGCCGGCTTGATACAGACGTCTCCTCTGGCGGTCACGCCATCTTGGACACCACGGAAACCGCCTCCACAAGTGAGTCCATTTCTTCGGCTGTATTGTACAGATGTACCGATGCCCGCACCGACTCGGGAATCCCGCACGACTCGTACACCGGCTGAGCACAGTGGTACCCCGATCGAACCATGATCCCGAACCGATTGCTCAGCATCCGCGCCACGCCATGGGCCGCGACACTCTTGCTCGAAAACGTGACCATGCTGTCCGATGCCGACGGGCCCGACACGTGTACATCCACCTGCGGCAGCGCCTCGAGTTGCGCCCGAACCATCGACGTCAAATGCCGGCAATGGGACTGAACGACATCAAGACCGATCGCATCCAGATAATCACACGCAGCCGCCAACCCGATCGCCCCCTCGATGTTCGGAGTGCCTGCTTCCATACACCAAGGGAAGGGTCTGAACGTGTGATCCTCTACGTGAACTTCGTGCACCATCGCTCCGCCAATCAGGAGAGGCTCCAACGAATGCTCCAGGCCCTCTCGTTGGTAAAGCACGCCGATCCCGCTCGGCGCGAGCATCTTGTGCCCGCTGAAACACGCAAAATCGCAGTCCAGCTCGACCACGTCCACCGGTTCGTGACCGCAACTCTGTGACACATCAAGCAGTACCATCGCCCCGGCGTCTCGCGCTGCCGCCGTTAACTCAGCCACGGGCAACGTAATGCCAAGGCCGTTGCTCACGGTACTCATGGCCACAAGTGCGGGCTTCGTCTCGGCAATCGTCCGCCGCGCGGCCTCAATATCCACTTGTCCGTCCGGCATCGCTTTCAGAACCACGCTGTTACCCGCCCGCCACGGGACCAAGTTCGAGTGATGCTCCGAGAGAGGCATCACCACCGGACCGCGGTCCCGCAAGCTGTGCGACACCACGTTGAGCGCCTCCGTGGCGTTACGCGTGAACGCAACCTCTCTGATGTCTGCGTTCAGAAACCGAGCCACGGTGGCACGCGCATCCTCGAACGCCTCCGTAGCCTCTTCACTCAGCGCGTGCACAGCGCGATGGATGTTGGATGTGTACCGAGTATAGAAGCCCGTAACCGCATCGATCACCGCCTGCGGTTTCAGCGAGGTTGCCGCCGAGTCCAGGTAGATGAGCTGGCGACCGGACAGATCCCGTTCGAGAATCGGAAAATCTCGCCGGTACTTGGACAAATCGGGCACGTGAGTTGTTGCGGGCTCCGCCATGGGGATCTTCTCCAAGCACGAGCTTGCGTTTGGTTCAGGATCGCTCATCGTCACCAACAGACTTCAGGAATTCCCCACATCGGCCGGTCGTTTCAGGTGCGCAGCGTGGACTTACAGCGTCGTGGAACGCCGCGCAACTCGAACTCTCCACCAAGCTGTACTTTCCGCTGCGCTCCGGCGCAAGCCGTCGAACTCGTCGCGGCTGAACACGAACAGCAAAACCGAGGAACCGGCTAAATGACTCAGACAGCTCGTCCGCGGGGGGGGGCGAGGTCCGGTCGCTCGGAGGAACGATCTCGGCGAGAAACCGGTCCGGCGCTTTCTGAATCACCTTAACGAAGTCAACATCCGGACGACTCAGAAAGAAATCCACGATCTGAGGCCCGGCGAACGCATCTCCGGCGGGCGTGACGATGATCTCGCTCAACCGTCCGTCCACCGAAAACCGCGTGCCCTCAAAGCCACACGCGCATGCCCCATCCGCGAGCATGCCGACGTCGCCCACGCGATAACGGATCAGCGGTGCCGCGTGATTCCGCAAATCCGTCACGACCATCTCCCCCAACACGCCGGGCGCCACATGCCTCCCGCCGCGCAAAAACTCGACGTAGAAAAGCTCTCCGAGAAGATGCTGCGTACGGCTATCCGGGCAGTCGAATGCCATAGTTCCGAGCTCCGCCGTGCCGAAGTTCTCGCGCACGGGGGCACCAAAAGCGGATTCGACCACTCGGATCATCTCATCTGTTAGCTTCCCGCCCGACGGACGCAAACGGTTGGCCAGGTGCCCACGCAAAAGGCCGCCGTCCGGGCCTTTACTCATCAGGTGTTTGGCAAGCACGTACAAGTACATTGGCAGGGCGGACAAGGTGTTAGGCCGCCAATCCCGCAAGACGCCGATATACGTGTCCAATTCCTCCGCAGCCGTCGCCGTTCCATCCACACCGACCGCCTTGAGGAACTTGCATCGCCATACGTAGTCGCGCATGAACTGTGAGAGTACGGCGCGAGCGGCGTTCTTGCGCTGGCCGCGCGGCGCCCGGACAAGATCCGCCAGTTTCCGCGTGACCGTGTCAACGCGACCGTGCTCATCCACGCCGCAGCGTTCATAGCATGCGTCCGGCGGGATAATCGCCTGACGCCTTCCGGGATAGTGTCGATCGCCCTGCATCGACAGCAGAAAGTCTGCCGCGCGGTCCCAGTCCCGCTTACGCTCGTCGTGAAACAGCATGACCCGATCGGTTGTCCCGGACGTCGCGACCTGATAAAGATCTCGCGGATCCGTCGTGTCCGCGACGATGCGGTCGGGAAAACTGGCTTTGATGTCGCCCTTCGTCACCATCGGTAGACGGTGAAACGACGTCAGATCGTCGATGGATTTCACGTCAGCGTCACAGGGAGCATACAAATCACGATACAGAGGTATGTGTCCCGCGGCGGAAACCGTCGCTCGAAGAAGCGCAAGCTGAGACCGTTCAATCCGGGCGCGGTGCCAACGCTGAGCGCGTCGCAAGTGAGCCAGACTGGAAAACGTCTTAAGCGCCATCAATCCGCCCCGCAATCATCACGTCGACACGGACGCAAACGGTCGCTTTTCCGACCGGTGTCCCGCCGCGCCCTCGCCAAGCAACGCCGAATAGACCGCCTCGGTGTTACGTGCCAAGCTCTTCGTGGTAAACTCTTGCTCGACCCACGAACGGGCAGCGCGCCCCATCGCCGCACGCCGCGCGGAATCCTCCAGGAGTTCGCATACGCGCGCCGCCATGGCATCGGCGTCGTCCAACGCCACGACGTACCCCACCTTGCCCTCCGGAATGACGTAGGCGTTGTCCGCCACGTCCGTCGCCACTACCGGAACGCCACAAGCCATCGACTCCAACATCACGTTCGGAGTGCCCTCGTGCCTCGATGTCAGAACGACTACATCGCACGCGCTGTAAACATTGGACATCTCGTGGGTGCGCCCCGCAAGCACGCAACTCCTCCGCAAGTCTAGCTCATCCATCAGACCGCCAACTTCGAGCGTGTAAGCTCCCACATCACCGTGGAAGCCGGCACCCGGCTTCAACGAAAAGACACGGCCGGTTGAGTCCGCCAACTGCCCGCCGACAAGCAGAAAACGAGCCTCGGGAAAGCGGTCACGAACACGCCGCGCCATCTGGAGAAACATCGGGTGGTTCTTCTGCGGCTTAAAGCTGGCCACCATCCCAATGACCGGCGCGCCGGCGTCTACGCCATAGCGTTCGCGCACTTCCCCTGCATCTCGCCGGCGGAATACCTCGATGTCCACACCGTTGTACACCACATGGACCTTCTCGCTCGCGAAACCCATGTCTTTGATCGCGAACCGTTTGCCGGCGTTGGAGTTGGCTATCACCGCGCTGCACAGCCCGCGCGTCGCCCTCAGCAACACCGAGTGGATCCGCGGACGCCCGTGATCTGAATTCCGCTCAGACCCTATCATCACCGGCACGCGCGCCAAACGCGCCGCCAGGCGACCCGTGATTTCAGCGTCAAACAGAAACGCGTGAACGATCGAAACGCGCTCGCGAGACAACAGCCTGGCCACGCGCGCCACCGTCGTTGCGTCGAACTTCCAGCGCTTCTCCACGATGACGAGATCGCGCGATCGATCCGGCAACCGATCCGCCAACGGAACGTTGCGCGACAGCGAGCAGATAAACGGATCGAACCGGTCGCGGTCAAGGTGCCGCGCAAGTTCCACCGCCTGCCGCTCCGCACCGCCGTGTTCAAGGCTGCTGGTGAGCAACATGACGCGTTCCGGATGCTTCACGAAGTCATCCCCCTGACCGAGCATCCCCCAGCGCCCCACGGCTATGAAGAATTGCCACCAATTGTTCCACGCATTCATCGACCGTTAACGAGTCTGTGGCCAGAACCACGTCCGTAGCCTGGTACGACCCCGACGCACTCCGCCCCCGACAAACATCCAGCGGCGCCGACAGGTGTGCCAGAAGGAACCGGTCCGCCGCCTCCAGAACCTTCAAATGTGTCAGACCATACGCCGCCATTGCACAACCGCTCGGCAAGCAAAAATCCCCGCCTCGAAGCGCCTATCGACAGCATGCGACGAGACATGTCCAATCGCCACGCCTCTACCCGGTCGATTATAGGCGTTTGGGTATGATACGACAGTAGTGGCGTCTGAGTCTCGGATCACCCGGTCAACAGAGGAGCGTTTCTGCTGCGGCGCGTCGAACACTTTGCGACGTGCTTCCGGCGTCTGCGGGATCAACCAACCCACTGCCGATCGGCTCAACTGAGAGGAAACGGTCGAACCTCGGCGACCCGTTTATCCCATGGTGCTCAAACAGTCACCCCGACGTAGTAATCGATGGCCCGCCGCAGCCCTTCTTCGAACAACACCTTGGGTTCGTAGTTGATGAGTCTTGCGGCGAGGCTGATGTCTGCAACGGAATGCCGCACATCGCCCGCACGCGATGCTACGTGATTTGGCTGCACATCAGTGCCCAGAAGTTCGTTGATACGCGCGATGACAGCATTAACGCTGACCTGCTCACCGCATGCGACGTTGACGCACTCGCCTCGGGCCGTTGGAGCGTTCGCCGCCAACACGTTGCCATGCACCACGTTGTCAATGAACGTAAAGTCGCGAGTCTGCTCACCGTCGCCGTAGATCGTGGGCGATTGACCTGCCAGGATACTCGTCACAAACGCGGGAATGGCTGCTGCGTAGTGACTCTTGGGGTCTTGCCGAGGCCCGAACACATTGAAGTAACGCACCGATAGCGTCTCCAGGCCAAAACACTCGTAAAACGCGCGAGCGTAGTACTCCCCCGTCAGCTTTTGCACAGCGTATGGACTGAGCGGTTCTGGCGTAATCGATTCATGCTTAGGCGACGTCGGTGTGTCCCCGTAGGCCGCGCTGCTGGCCGCGTAAACCACACGGCGACACTTGCAATCGCGCGCGGCCATCAGCACATTGAACGTGCCGTTGATATTCGCGTCGTGACTGGCGACCGGGTCGTCCACGGACAGCGGAACCGAAGGAATGGCCGCCTCGTGAAACACAACCTCGATGTCCCGACAAGCTTCGACGCATTGGCGGGCGTCGCGAATATCGCCTTCAATCAGTTCAATCGATCCGTCGATGTGCGCGAGGTTGGCACGCTTGCCGCTACTGAAATCGTCCAGTATGCGCACCGCGTGCCCTTCCTCCACCAAGTGGGTCGCCAGGTGCGATCCGATGAATCCTGCTCCGCCGGTGACGAGGTAGTTGGCCATTGCGTCCTGTTGCTCCGTCCATTGTCCGACTAGGATCCCCTTGGAGATCCACGATCTCGATGCGCAAAACGCGTCCGCCCAGTAGACATCGGCTTTCCTGCTCAGTCATCGCGATCAATTTCGACGGCTCGGAAATCGGGTCTCGAATGCTCTGACTTCACTGCCGGTTCACCGCGACGCATCGATCCGCGCAGCGCGCGTGCCGGTATTCGGTGACGCGATCATGCACGTCGCGGCCGACGGTAGCGCGAAACGCCTGTGCGTCATGGAGGATCTGACGAGCGGCGGAATCCGATCCCCGACTCACGCTACCGCTCGTCCCCCAACACGCCACGGTCATGAAGCACTGCCACCAATCGTTCCACGCATTCATCGACCGGCAGCGAGTCCGTGGCCAGAACCAAGTCCGCAGCCTTCGGAACATCGTACTCAAACGACACACCGGGAATGTTCGCCAGTTCGGATTCGTCCGCAGCCTGATACAACCCTGACGCATTTCGCCCTCTGCAAACGTCCAGCGGCGCCGACAAGTGCGCCACCAGGAACCGGTCCGCCCCCACCACGTCCTTCGCTCGCCGACGCGCGTCCTCACTCGGCGCAACGAACGCGCAGATACAAATCAACCCTGCGTCGTTCAGCAGTTTTGCAGTTTCCGCCCCCCGACGCAGGTTCTCAGACCGCGCCGTCGCCGAAAAACCCAGGTCCCGGCTGATTCCCAGCCGCAGCGTCTGACCATCCAAAACCACGCACGCCCGACCCATTTCAAACAGCTTCCGCTCCAAAGCCCGCGACAACGTCGTCTTCCCCGACCCGGTCAAGCCCGTTAGCAAGACCGTCACTGGTCGTTGCCCATACCGCTCCACACGCTCCGCAGCCGAAACCTCTGCCGGCTCCGCGTGCAGCAAGTCGCTCGCAGGCGCTCGGTCCCAGTGATCCCCGTCGCCCTCACCCGCCGATTGGTCCAGTATCATCCCCGCGCCGACCGTACCGTTCGTCAAGCGATCGATGATCACAAACGACCCCGTACCCCGGTTCCGCTTGTAGGCATCGAACGCTACCACGTGGTTTAGCGAGAGCGTGCACCGCCCGATCTCGTTCAGTTGCAGCGTCGACACGTCCATATGATGCAGCGTATTAACATCTATTCGATACCGCATCGCCGACACCGAGCCCAACAACACGTTGCTCGCGTGCTTGATGCGATACTGCTTGCCCGGCACCAGAGGATCCTCTGCCATCCAAACCACCATCGCGTCAAAACTCTGTGACGATTGGGGCACGTTGTTCGGATGGACGATCATGTCGCCGCGGCTGACGTCGATCTCATCCTCAAGCGTCAGCGTCACCGACAGCGGAGGGAACGCCTCGCCTAGATCGCCGTCAAATGTGGCGATCGATGCGATTCGGCTCGTCTTTCGCGACGGCAACACCATCACCTCGTCGCCCTTGCGCACGACGCCCGACGCAACCATGCCGCAGAAACCACGGAAATCCGGGCTGGGTCTATTCACATACTGAACCGGAAATCGCATGTCGATCAGGTTGCGGTCCGATGCGATGTGGATGTTCTCCAAAAAGTGCATCAGCGTCCCGCCGTCGTACCACGGCATGCGCTCGCTGCGGTCCACCACGTTGTCGCCATCCAGCGCCGACATGGGAATGAACCGCACGTCATCAACGTCCAGCTTGGCTGAAAACGCCGCGTAATCCCGCTTGATGTCCTCGAAGACTTCCTCGCTGAAGTCCATCAGGTCCATCTTGTTGACGGCCACGATGATGTGCTTGATCCGCAGAAGAGACGCGATGAAGCTATGCCGCTTGGTCTGTGTCATAACCCCGTGTCGCGCATCGATCAAGATAATGGCCAAGTCGCACGTCGATGCGCCCGTCACCATGTTCCGCGTGTATTGCTCGTGCCCAGGCGTATCGGCGATGATGAACTTGCGCTTGGCGGTCGAGAAGTACCGATACGCCACGTCGATCGTGATCCCCTGCTCGCGCTCAGCCTTGAGACCGTCGGTAAGCAGCGCAGGGTCGAAGTCCGTACCCGTCGTTCCGACCCGGATGGAGTCGCTCCTGATGGCAGCCAGCTGGTCCTCGTAGATCATCTTCGAGTCGTACAGCAGGCGCCCGATCAGCGTGCTCTTCCCGTCGTCCACGCTCCCGCAGGTCAGAAAACGCAGAAGCTCCTTGCGCTCGTGCTGAGCGAGGTAAGCCTCAATATCCGTAGCGATAAGATCAGAAACGTGCGACATCATCCCGCCAATGTATCGTCGCCACTGCAACCGGCGACGTGTTCCCTGCTTCCCTCGATCCCTAGCTCCTTAGTTCCCTTTTCTTCCCTCAAAAATACCCCTCCCGCTTCTTCTCTTCCATCGACCCCGCCTGATCGAAATCGATCAACCGTCCCTGCCGCTCCGAGAACTTCGTCAGCAGCATCTCCTGAATGATCTCCGGCAGTGTTGTCGCCGTCGACTCCACCGCCCCGGACAGCGGGTAACACCCCAGCGTACGAAAACGAACCATCTTCATCTGCGGCTGCTCACCGGGCTTAAGCTGCATCCGATCGTCATCCACGAGAATCAACGTCCCGTCGCGCTCGACGACCGGCCGTTCCTTCGCCAAGTACAGCGGCACGATCGGAATACTCTCCAGATGCACATACTGCCAAACATCCAACTCAGTCCAGTTGGACAGCGGAAACACCCGGATACTCTCACCCTTCTTGACATGCCCGTTGTAGAGATTCCAAAGCTCAGGCCGCTGATTCTTCGGATCCCAAGTGTGCGCCTGGTCTCGAAACGAGTACACCCGCTCCTTGGCCCGCGACTTCTCCTCGTCTCGCCGTGCCCCTCCGAAAGCCGCATCGAACGCGTATTTGTCCAGCGCCTGCTTTAGCGCCTCCGTTTTCATCACGTCCGTATAAGCCTTGCTCCCGTGCGTGAACGGGCTGATCCCCGCCCGCACTCCCTCCTCATTCGTGTAGACGATCAGCTCCAGCCCCAACTCGTCTCGCGCATACGCGTCCCGAAAAGCGATCATCTCTCGGAACTTCCACGTCGTATCAACGTGCAGCAGCGGAAACGGCAGCTTGCCCGGGTGAAACGCCTTCCGCGCGAGGTGCAGCATTACAGCCGAGTCCTTGCCCACCGAGTACATCATCACCGGCCGATCGAATTCAGCCACCACCTCACGGATGATGTGAATCGTCTCCGCTTCCAGAACTTTCAAATGTGTCAGGCTATATCCCTGCATCGCACCACCGCTTGGCCAGCAGAACTCCGTCCCGAAACTCTTATCGGCAGCCTACGACAAGATGTGCTGAACCGCCACCCCGCGATCACACGCCTCGTTTATGGGGCGTAGTCACTTGCGGTCACCCAAGATCCGCGGCCCCTGAAGGAAGCCGGGGGCGGGGCGCGGCGTCAGGTCGATCCAGAAAGCGCAGCCCGTCGGCTTCGACGTCTCTAGTGCTTCCCAAAGAAGTACAAGAGAACCTTGTCGAAACGCGACGCCCAGTCCGCCTCGTTGTGGTGCCCACCGTGTATCTCTTGGTAGTAGTAGTCACGTCCCGGGAGCAGGCCCGCGTTGTCGAAGATCCGCGCGAGTCGCCGCGTCAGTTCGATTCCGCTGTTGAACGACTCAATGTCGCCGCCCTCGGCAGTACCCATGTCCAGCCAGAAGCGAACGCGCTTCATCCACACAGCGTTACGCTCCAATTCGCGTAGCAAACTGCTCTTGTTCCACATCAACATAGGCGAGATCACCCCGCACATCGAGAACGTCTCCGGGTAACGGGCGCAGATGTACAGCGAAATCAAGCCGCCTGCCGACGAGCCGGCCACGGCGGTGTGCGCGCGGCCCTGCCTCGTACGATAAGTCTGATCGATGAAAGGCCTGACCTTCCGGACCAGAAACCCGGCGTAGTCCGCTCCCCGACCGCCGCCACCATGAGCTTCGTCGCGATCAGCGGTGTACTCGCTAATGCGCTCGGCGTTGTTGTAGACCCCGACAATGATGATTGGCTCAATGCGGCCTGCCCGAATAAGCCGCTCCGCGGTTTCGTCAGCCTGCCATTCAATGCCGATGAACGATGTAGTCGTATCGAAGAGGTTCTGTCCATCGTGCATGTACATCACGGGGTAGCGATCGGTGCCGCCTTCGTATCCGGGCGGAAGATACACGACGAGTGTTCTTTCGTTGCTCAGCAATCGCGACGCGAACCTCTCGTGAAACCGAATGTCACCCGTGCGGGTTGGG